>JAYWHL010000022.1:0-5270 GCA_043777715.1 Cytophagaceae bacterium
AATGGAATCATCGACTGTTTGGTCTAACTCGTTCGCTTTTTTTTCAAAATCTGTTCTAAATTTAACGAACGCTGTATTGTTGAGTGCTAGTACTGTTACTTTTGTTTCTAAAAGGCTAATCTGCTCCTCTAAATCAAGATGTTTTTTATTTAGTCTAAAAATTTCGGTATTAGCGGCATTTCTGAATCCTTCAAAAGTGGCATATCCGGGGTTTAATCCTGCAAAAAGTTCAAAATAGGAACTAAAACTATTAATCATTAGTCTATAAAGATATATTTTTGGCAAGAATCATAATATTTATCGAAATTTGTAAATAGTCTTTCCCCAATTTCGGGTCGATTGAAATTACAAATGGCTTCTCCTTTTTCTCGGTCATAGTTTATTCTAAACGATTTCCTATCCCCAACCATGAAGAAAAAATCAGAATTACTCATTTTTAATTTAAAACCCTCTTGAATATTCTTTGTGAATAAATCAGACGCTGTCTTTACTTCAATTCGTTTTTGTTCTTTTTTTAAGTACTGATAAAACTGTGAACTAGCATTTGTTTCGGTATCTTCTACAACGATTTTTATAGATTTACCTTCACCTAAGAAAGATTTTAGCATTTGAATAAAACGTGGCTCTTTATCATCTAAAGCAACAAGAATATTATCTGCAACGCTACCGTCTAGGTTTTTTATATAAAAACGAACTTCATTTGAAACACTAAGAATAGCAGATGTTACAATGGTGGCATGATGAGGATTAGAATTTGGAAAATCAAAATTTTCCTTGTGAGTTGCTAAGTTCTCTATTGCCTTTTCATACTTTTTTAAGTCGTTCATAACTTAATTAATTACGGTGATATAGATACAAAAACGAAGATACTATCTATAAAATTTAATAACAAATTGAATTTTATAGGTTCTTACTTATAACTTCTTTGAGCGATTTTGATGTTTTCGTAAATCAATTCTTCTTTATGAAGTTCAAATTGGCTGTCGGCTTTGTATTCCCAAGCGGCAACGTAGGCATAGTTTTCATCGTCTCTGCGGGCTTCGCCTTCTTCGGTTTGGTATTCTTCCCTAAAGTGTCCTCCACACGATTCATTGCGGTCTAGGGCATCTATGCACATCAATTCGCCTAGTTCTATAAAATCGGCCACACGTCCCGCTTTGTCTAGTTCAGGATTAAACTCATCGGCTTCGCCTAGTACACGGAGGTCGCTCCAAAACTCTTTTTTAAGGGCTTGGATTTCGGCAATGGCTTCTTTCAAGCCTTCTTCGCTACGAGCCATTCCACATTTTTCCCACATTATTTTCCCTAAACGCTTGTGGAAGGACTCTGGCGACTGTGTTCCTTTGATGCTCAAAAACTTAGAAATTCTTTCTTGAACGCCCTTCTCAGCCTCTACAAATGCTTCGTGGTCGGTTGATATAGCTTTTGTTCTGATTTCACTCGCCAAATACGAACCAATGGTGTAAGGTATCACAAAATAACCATCGGCCAAGCCTTGCATCAAAGCACTGGCACCTAGGCGGTTAGCACCATGGTCAGAGAAATTGGCTTCGCCCAAGGCATACAAGCCAGGAACGGTGGTCATCAGGTTATAATCTACCCAAAGTCCCCCCATCGTATAGTGTACGGCTGGGTAAATTCTCATCGGTAGCTCGTAAGGGTCTTCTCCTGTTATCTGCTTATACATATCAAACAGGTTACCATATTTTTCTTTTACTACGGCCGTTCCCATTTCTTGTATTTGCTGGGCTGTGGCATGGTGCATATTATTTTTGTTGGCTTCGGCCTTGCCATAACGCTCAATGGCGGCGGCAAAATCCAGATAAACGGCCATTTTTGATGCTCCAACGCCATATCCTGCATCGCAACGCTCTTTGGCGGCACGGCTGGCGATGTCTCGGGGTACGAGATTTCCAAACGCAGGATAACGACGCTCTAGGTAATAATCTCTTTCGTTTTCTGGAATATCATTGCCCAAACGGGTATCATTTTGCTTTTTAGGCACCCAAATACGACCATCATTTCTGAGCGATTCAGACATTAGGGTTAGTTTAGACTGGTGGTCGCCCGAAACAGGAATGCACGTTGGGTGGATTTGTGTATAGCACGGGTTACTAAAAAATGCTCCTTTTTTGTGGGCTTTCCAAGCGGCCGTTACGTTACTACCCATCGCATTGGTAGATAAATAAAATACGTTGCCATAGCCTCCCGTACACAACAATACGGCATGGCCAAAATGGCGTTCTAGCTCGCCAGTTACGAGATTTCGGGCAATAATTCCACGGCATTTGCCATCTATCGTAACGGTGTCTAGCATTTCGTGGCGAGTAAACATTTGTACCGTACCCATACCCACTTGGCGTTGTAGGGCCGAATATGCCCCTAGCAATAGCTGCTGGCCTGTTTGGCCTGCTGCATAAAAAGTACGTTGTACCTGTGTGCCACCAAACGAACGGTTAGAGAGCAATCCGCCGTATTCACGGGCAAAAGGCACGCCTTGGGCTACACATTGGTCGATGATACTGCTTGATACCTCGGCAAGGCGATGTACGTTGGCTTCTCTGGCACGGTAGTCGCCTCCTTTGATGGTGTCATAAAAAAGACGATAGGTAGAATCTCCATCGTTTTGATAATTTTTGGCTGCATTGATACCTCCTTGAGCGGCTATGGAGTGGGCTCTGCGAGGAGAATCTTGAAAACAGAATGCTTTTACTTTGTAGCCCAGCTCAGCCAATGATGCCGCCGCTGATGCTCCAGCAAGTCCTGTACCCACAACGATAATCTCGATGCTTCGCTTATTGGCGGGGTTTACGAGGGGTACTGTCGAGCGAAATTTAGTCCATTTGCTTTCTAATTCTCCGCCAGGTATTTTGGCATCTAATTTTGGTGATGTTGCCATAGTATATGTTTCAATTTTTAGTTAAGACTTTTGATATAAAAAAACAAAGGCATACTAGCAAAGCCTAGTGGAATGATGATGCCAAAAACAAAAACGCCTAGTCCTTTAATAAAACCATTGTATTTTGGGTGGTTGAGACCCAGCGTTTGGAAAGCCGACATAAAGCCGTGTACCAAATGATAACCCACGGCCACCATTGCTACCAAATAAAGAATTACTAGCCACAAATTAGTAAAGGCATCGGCCACCATGGCATAAAGGTCTTTGATGATAACGGTCTCTGTACCAGCGGCTTCGTTGTAGGAAGTTATCATTTTGGTTTCTTGGGTGTAGTCGACAGACATATCTTGCGAACTAACAATTTTGTCTTCTTTGAGGTTAAATACATATTGTTTGTAAGGCACGTGGCCAAACTTGTATTGCCTCCAAAAATCGCCCATGTGAACCACCAAAAACACTAGCAAAATTGTACCCAAAACGGCCATATTTCTGCTTGCCCACGAGCTACTGGCGTTGATGTTTCCATATTGCACAGGGCGGGCTTTGCGATTGTTATAGGCCAAAACTAAACCTTGGTAGGCGTGCAACAAAATAAGGAAATAAAGGCCATACGAAACGAATTTTATAAGGGGGAAGGTAGTCATAAAAACAGCATATTTGTTAAATGCCAGACCTTCGTCGTGTTTGAATAATGCTAAATTGCCACTAACATGAACCAACAAAAAAGTACATAAAAACAAGCCTGTTAAAGCCATAATGAGTTTTTTGCCAAGCGAACTAGAAAAAAGTTGTTTAAGCCACATATCTTAGAAAATAATTTGTTTGATGTTTGATAAATACGCTAATCCGAAATATCCAATATTTGGTTTTCTTAACCAAAGCCAAAACTACTACCCAAACGGCTGAATGCAAAATGGACTTGTGTATTTCTGTGAAATAATAGGTTAAGTCTTACGTTTTTATCGTTAAATCAGGGTATAAACTATGCGTATCTTTTATTTGTTTTGGCCATACTCGTTTTTTTGGGTTAATTTTGGAAAACAAAGGAAAAAGCCTTTTCAATCGGCTGGAGGCTTGGCAAGATGATACGCTTAACAAAACTTTTTTAAACACAATATTTATTATTCATAAAATAGCTTATGATTTTCAAGAAAATTTACTTTCTGTATCTCATTACACTTCTGGTGATGTGTGTACCTGCATTGGCCACGCACATCAGGGGGGGCGAAATCACGGCCAAACGTATTTCTGATACCTCGCTTACCTACGAGTTTACGATTAATATCTACTGTGATAGCAAGGGTGGTGCCCAAGCCTGTAATGCTGCCAACGATATTATCCTTTGTTTGGGCGATGGTACGGTGGTTAAAGCCCTGCGGGTTTCTAATAAAGATATTGGCAATGGCACATCGCATAGTATCTATAAATACACTTATAACTTTACGGCCCCTGGGGTTTATAAAATATCAGCCATACAGCCCAACCGTAATGCCGATGTTTTGAACATGACCAACTCGGTAAATACTAATTTTTATATCGCTACTACGCTGGTTATCAATCCTTTTGTGGGGCTAAACACCACGCCTATTTTGCTAAATCCGCCTGTTGATTTTACAGCAATTATTGGCCAAACTTGGACACATAATCCTGGGGCTTTTGATGCAGAGGGCGATAGTTTGGCTTATAAAATGGTAGTACCTCAACAAGGTACAGGTCAAGAAAGCTGCACAGGTACGCCCGTAAATGGCTACAAAGACCCTACTCAAGTTGATTTGTCTTGCCCAAACACCACATTTGCGATTGATGCCCGCACGGGTACGCTTACGTGGAACACCCCTTGCCGTGCAGGGCAATACAACGTGGCGTTTGTGATTGAAGAATGGCGAAAAGGGCCAGACGGGACTTTTACAAAAATTGGCGAGGTAATCAGAGATATGCAGATTATCGTGGAAGATACCGACAACGCCCCGCCCGAAGTAACCGTGCCGCCGTCTATTTGTGTTGAGGCTGGTAAAACCGTGCAGTTTAACATCACGGCCATTGACAAGGTTTCGCCAAGAAGCAAAAGGGTGGACGTGGTTACTGTAACGAGCGTAAGTGGAATATATAATCAGGTAAATCCGCCACAATTTATTCAGCCAAATTTTGCAAGTTTTAGTTATAGTGGCGGTACGGGTGCTTTTACGTGGCTTACCAACTGCAACCATGTGCGTAGCCAGCCTTATGATGTTTTGTTTAGGGCCGAGGACAATCCACCTGCTGTTTTTCCAAAACTGGTAGATTCTAAAATCGTAAAAATAACGGTTGTTGCTCCAAGGCCAAGCAACCTCAAAGCTACTGCCGAAGGCTCAAAGGCTTTTAGGCTCAACTG
>JAYWHL010000023.1:0-14979 GCA_043777715.1 Cytophagaceae bacterium
AAATTAAAATGACAAAATTTAGAATTGGCCAAGGCTATGACGTACATCAGTTAGAAGAAGGCCGAGATTTTTGGTTGGGGGGTATCAAAATAGACCATAGCCATGGGGCAAAAGGGCATTCCGACGCCGACGTGGTTTGTCATGTTATTTGCGATGCTTTGTTGGGGGCGGCCAATATGCGAAACATTGGCTATCATTTCTCCGACCGAGACCCCCAGTGGAAAGGCGTGGATTCTAAGGTATTGTTGGCCAAGGTGTTGGAGATGATTAGGGAAAAAGGCTACGAAGTTGGAAACCTAGACGTAACCATCGTTTTGCAAGAACCCAAGCTAAACCCCTTGATTCCTGCCATGCAAGACTGTTTGGCAACCGTAATGGCCATCGACAAAGCCGACCTTGCCATCAAAGCCACCACCTCCGAATACCTCGGTTTTGTGGGTCGCAAAGAAGGCATCGCTGCCTTTTGCGTAGCTCTGATTTTTAAACAATCTACTTAAACATAGACCCTAAGTCCATGCCTGGGATATTGGGCAATAGGCCCTCGGTAGATTTTTGAAGGTGGTTTTTTATCTGTTCTTCAATCGTGGCGAGGGCTTTGTTGGTGGCGGCTATCACGAGGTCTTGGACAATTTCTTGGCTTTCGGCACTCAACAAGCTTGGTTCTATGCTTAGTTTTATGAGTTGCCTGTTGCCATTTACAGTGGCTTTTACCATACCCGCCCCTGCCTCGGCACTGGCATTGAGTTGGCCCAACGATGCCTGTGCATCTTTCATTTTGGCTTGTAGTTCGTTTACTTTGCCCATCATTCCCTTCATGTCAAACATATCGTTACCCTTGGTTTTAGTTGAGCAACAAAAGTACAAAAAACAATTACACAATACATCAAGTTGTGGCTTCGTTTATTTCCTAATTTACACTTAATCTTTATAATAGCTTATGAAACAGTTTCGTCTCCTAACTCTTGTGTTTGCCTTATCAGCAGTCATTTTTGCCTGCCAAAAATCTGAAACGCCTAGCCCTGCTGTGGTGGCCAAGGCCGATGTCAGAGATAGCGTTTATTATATTGCCAGCCAATTATATTTGTGGCAAACCGCCCTGCCAACCCTTTCGGCTTTTAATCCTTCGAGTTATGCCACTCCCGAAGACGTACTTACGAAAGTACGAACTTATAGCCCCCTAGGCTCGAACAACAAAAACCTTGACCGCTGGAGTTTTGCCATCAAAAAAACAGAATGGGATAATATCTCGTCGGGCAATAATGGCGACTTTGGTTGTGGCTTTCGGTTTTCTAGTTCCGATAATGTTCTTTATTTGTCTTATGTATATGCCAAGTCGTCGGCGGGGCTTGCGGGCTTGCAAAGGGGCTATAAGATACTGAAAATCAATGGTGTGGCTGCCACTGGCGATAATGTAAACGGCCTAAATACCGAAATAGGAAAAAATACGATTGTGCTGGACATAGAAAAACCAGATGGTACAAAATCGTCAGCAACCGTAAACCGAGGTAGCTATGCCACTAATCCAGTTTTGGCTACAAACATCATCAAGCAGGGTACTCGTAACGTGGGATATTTGGCCTTTAATAGCTTTTTGGGTAGCACTGCCGAGGCCGACCTCAATGCCGCTTTTAGTAATTTTAAGACCAATGCCGTAAACGAATTGGTTATCGACCTCCGCTATAATGGCGGTGGCTATGTGAGTTTGGCCGAACTCATGGCTAATCTGATTGCCCCGTCGTCGGCATATAGCAAATTGATGTATCAAGATACCCACAATAGCAAATATGCGAGTTGGAACAAAACCAAAAATTTTGATGCCACCGCCCGAAACAATGCTTTGGGGCTTAGTAGGGTGGTGTTTATTACAACGGGAAGTTCGGCTTCGGCCAGTGAATTATTGATTAATGTTTTGAAGCCCTACATGGACGTAAAGCTCGTTGGGGCAACCACCTACGGCAAACCCGCAGGCTACTACGGTTTTCCAGTGATGGATTATTATTCTTTTCCGCTGGCCGTAAAGCAAGTTAATGCTAGTAATTATGGGGATTTTTATGAAGGACTGCCCGTAAACAAAACCCAACGAGACGACGTAAGCAAAAACTGGGGCGACCCTGCCGAAGCCTGCATGAACGATGCCCTGACGTATATCCGCACAGGCGTTTTTAGTAATAGCATCACTCAAAACGCAAGGCTAGAAGCTACGCAAACCCTCAATCAAAATTTTGACGAAGGCTTTAAGGGTTTGATTTTGGGAATGAAGAAATAGTTTTTGGAATGATGTGTAGTGAATCATTCTCTTTTCCGTGGTTGGTGGCTCACCAACGACCTTTGTGAAAGCAATATTCCGTTTCCGTGGTTGGTGGCTCACCAACGACCTTTGCGAAAGCAATATTCTTAGACAAATCTTTGTGTAATGCCTTTCCGTGGTTGGTGGCTCACCAACCACCTTTGCGAAAGCAATATTCCGCTTCCGTGGTTGGTGGCTCACCAACGACCTTTGCGAAAGCAATATTCCGCTTCCGTGGTTGGTGGCTCACCAACCACCTTTGCGAAAGCAATATTCTTAGACAAATCTTTGTGTAATGCCATATTTTGTAAAATTTTCCAGTACTCAGGTATATCGCTACTTCACAATAAACACCCTCTTCTATTATGAAAAATCACATTGCTTATTTTTTGATTATTACTTTCATTTTTTCTAACAAAATACTGGGTCAGCCTGGGGCAATCCAGCCTGGAGCTATCCAGCCTGGAGCAATAAATGTAAATGAGCTTATTCAAAAAGGCCAGTATTTGCAAGCCATTACAACACTAGAAAAATTGAATACTGGCGACAGTACGCAATCTGATATTCTACAAAAACAGGCATTTTGTAATCTGAAACTAGGCAGAATTGGCCAAGCCCGAAAATTATACCAAGCGGTATTGTTAAGAAATCCCGAGTCGATAGAAAACTTACTCCAATTGGCGATAGTATCTGAGAAAGAATATAAACTTTTAGAGGCTTTCAAATCTTTTCAACAACTCAATTGTCTTGATACCTTAAACACATTTTACTGGAAAGAACTCGCCCGTATCAGTGTGCGAATGGAACGTCCCAAATATGCAATTTTGTATCTTAAAAAAGCAATTTCGATTGATAATAACGACATCGAGAGCTTGGCTTCGTTGGCCAATTTATACCTCAACAAAGGAGATATTAATTTGGCAGACCCGCTCATAGACGCCGCATTTCGGTTGGATAGTTCGGCTATTAATATTCGTCATTTAAGAAGTCGAATGTCTTATACTTTGTCTGATTTTAAGGCAGTTAGAAAAGACATTCTCTTTACGATGAGCCTTGGGGATTCGACCACCTACTACCAAAAATTTTTAGGAACAGCTTATTACTATCTCGACTCCTTGGATAAATCAATTGCTACTTTCAAACGGCTTGTCAGTATCAACGAAAAAACAGAATATGTTTATGCAGGTTTGGCGTTTGCTCACTTAAAATTGGCCAAAGAAAGAGGAGACGAAGATAGTTATAGCGCCTTTACTAATTTTTCGGAAGCAATAGATTTGGGTACTTCCAACCGCCTATCTGATTATAAAATGGGTTTGGCAGATTTGAATGTTAAAATAGGAAGCATAGATTTTGCTATCCAACAGTTTAGCATTTTAAAAGAAAATCGCCCAAAAGCACTTTTTAGACTAGGAGAGATTTATGACGAGAAAAAAAACGATAAAGCAATGGCGGTTATTTATTTTCAGGAATATATCAACAAATGTGCCAAAATGACAAAACCAACTTCGGATTGCAATTTTGTAGGCTTGGCCAAAGACAGGTTAAATGCCCTAAATTCGACTTCAAAAGTAGAATTTCAACAAATCGTTATTGCAAAGGATTCGTTGGGAATGCTTGTTGATACCGTGAAGGACAAAGACAAATAACTAGCTTTGGGCAATCGGCTGTGCTGGCCGACATTCGGTATCGACTTAAAATACAGGGGGTTACGATTTCTAAATACTGATTGTTTCATATACCAAAGTGAGAATGGTTTTCGGGAATGAGGTTGCACAGGAACGCCTGCCGCAGAGAACCACAGAGAAAATTTAGAGAACCACAGAGAAAAATATCTGAGGAGGACCCTGTGGTTCTCTTTTTAAAACTCCGTGGTTCTCTGCGGCAGGTGTTCCTGTGTAATAACTATACCCGAAAATAAAAAACCGAAGACCACTTTCACACTAGTATAGCAAGTACTTATTCCCCGATAATTGATAAACAATGAACAGAGACAATATAGAACAGTATATTCAGGCCACGATACAAATGCCTAGCGAAAAGGCAAAGATTTTGGCAGATAAATTTGAGATGGTAGAAGTGCCAAAGTATGAATTGCTGCTTACCGAAAATAAACTTTCAAAACATACTTATATTCTTGAAAGTGGCTTTGTTCGGTCGTTTACATTAGACACCAAGGGCAACGAAGTGATTACCAATATCTATTCTCCTTTTTGTTTTATTAACGATGTGTTAGCATTTTTTAAGCAACAACCCGCCAGCGAAAGTTTTCAGACCTTGACCCCCTGCAAACTTTGGAAAATGAGTTATGAAGACGTACAGGCCAATTTTCATGGAATCCCTGAATTTAGAGAATTTGGGCGTATGATGCTCATTACCAATTATTCAAACCTTAAAACCCGAATGCTGGGCATGATAAAAGACAGTGCCGAAGACCGCTATTTGAAACTAATGAAACAACACCCCGATATTTTTCAGAATGTACCTCTCAAAATGATAGCCTCGTATTTGGGCATTACCGATACGTCGTTGAGTAGAATCAGAAAAGAAATCTCAAAAAACTAGGGTTTAATCCTTTCTTGTCATTTGGTAAGTATCCTTGTTTCAGAACACCTCATCTTTGTACCATAAATTTTCAAAAATATGGTACACAAAACCCTTATCACTTCGCTATTGCTTTTTGTTTCGGCTATAACCTTTGGCCAAATCATTACCCAAACCATTCGAGGCAACGTAATCGACAAAGAAAGCAAAGCCCCTTTGCCTTTTGCTTCGGTTAGGTTGCTCAACTCAAACCCCGTGCTTGGTGTTTTAACAGATACCTTGGGGGCTTTTAAGTTGGCTAAAATCCCCATTGGCCGACAAAGTATCCAAGTTAGTTTTATAGGCTATGAAACAACGGTAGTTTCGGATATTCAGTTGAGTGCGGCCAAAGAAATTATCCTCCAGATAGAACTAGAAGAAAGTGCCACAAGTTTGGCCGCCATTACCATAAGGGCTGGTAACTCCAAAGATAAAACCGTAAACGACATGATAGGCATAAGCGGCAGGACGTTTAGTGTTGCCGAGGCCAATCGTTTTGCAGGTAGCCAAAACGACCCTGCCCGTATGGCTCGTAATTATGCGGGAGTATCGGGGGCAAGCGACCAACGCAACGATATTATTGTGCGAGGAAACTCGCCACAGGGCTTGTTGTGGCGTATTGAGGGCGTACCCGTACCCAATCCAAACCATTTTGCGGGGCAAGGCACAACGGGCGGGCCCATTAGTATTATCAATTACAAACTGCTTTCTAATTCTGATTTTATAACGGGGGCTTTTCCTGCCGAATACGGCAATGCGGTTTCGGGCGTGTTTGATATTAAAATGCGAAATGGCAACAATAACAAAACAGAACGCACCCTACAACTGGGGGCATTGGGCTTGGAGGCCATACTCGAAGGCCCTTTTGCCAAAAATAATAGTTCGAGTTATTTAATAGCCTATCGGTATTCTACACTAGGATTATTGGCTAAAACCAATCTAAAAATAGGCTTTGCATCTATCCCTTCCTATCAGGATTTATCTTTTAAGTTCAATTTCGTAACTCGCAAATTGGGTACGTTCAAACTCTTTGGCTTGGGGGGAGTGAGTAGTACCGATTTTTTGGATAGTAAAAGAGACGAAAATCAGTTTTCGCCAGCCAATAAAGGCGAAAACGTTCATTTTGGAAGCAAAACAGGCATTTTAGGCTTGAGCCATACCTATTTTTTGGATAATCGTACTTTTCTGAAAACCACCATTGCCTTTACTTATGAAGGCAACGCCAGCCAAAGAGATAGCATCGGCACAAACAATACCACAAAAGCGATTGGGGGATTTGGCTACGACCAGCAAAAAGTTATTATCAATAGTTTTATCAATCAAAAAATAAATGCCCAACATACCGTTCAGGCGGGTGTGGTAATCGAAAACATTAGTTACCAAACCAAGGACAGTTTGTTGCTGTATCGGCCAGTAACCAACAGGGCTTTTTGGGGCTATAACAACGATTTTAGCGGAACTACCAATTTGTTGCAGGTATATACCCAATGGAAATACAAGATTAATGATTTGCTTACTCTCAATACAGGGCTACATTTTCAGTATTTAACCCTTAACAAAAAAGCGGCGACAGAACCCCGCCTTTCGCTCAACTATCAACTAAATGAAAACCAAGCACTAAGCATTGGCTTTGGTTTGCACCACCAAGTACAGCCCTACGGAATGTATTTTTACAAAGACAAATACGATAAAACGGCCACAGAAACCAATAAAAATCTAGGGTTTTCGAGGAGTAACCAAATCATTGTGGGCTATGACCGAAGCCTAAAAAAAGACACAAGGCTAAAGGCCGAAGTTTATTACCAGCAATTGTCAAACCTGCCCGTAGAGGGTCGGCGTTCGTCTTATTCTGTCATAAACTACGGGGCTACGTTTTATAACACCTATCGAGATAGTTTGGTAAATAATGGCACAGGTTATAACTACGGCCTAGAACTAACGTTGGAGAAGTTTTTTAGTGAAAATTATTATTTTTTGCTTACAACTTCCTTGTTTTCTTCTAAATACAAAGGCAGCGATGGCCTATTGCGTAACACGGCTTTTAGTGGTAATTACGTAGTGAATGCCCTAGGTGGGTATGAACTAAAGTTGAAGAAAAACCTTAGTATTTTATTAGATGCTAAGTTTACAATAGCAGGAGGTTTACGATATACCCCCATCGACCTACAAGCCTCGGCTCTCAATAAAGAGGCCATTTATAAAGAATCCGAAGCCAATACCCTGCAAAATGCTCTTTATTTCAAACCAGATTTGAAACTCACAATTCGGAAAGATTTCAAGAAAGGCATTGCCCTAGAGTGGGCTTTGGATATTCAAAATGTGGCCAATTACAAAAATGTTTTCTTGAATTGGTACGACCTTAACACCAAAACCGAACACCCCGTTTATCAAAACGGCCGATTTCCAACGGTTCAACTCAAACTAGAATTTTGATTGTAGCGTTCCTAGGTTTTTCAACCTAAAGATTTCTTTTCCGTGGTTGGTGGCTTACCAACCACCTTTGCGAAAGCAATATTCTTTTTCCGTGGTTGGGTGGCTCACCAACCACCTTTGCGAAAGCAATATTCTTAGACAAATCTCTGTATTATGTTATATTTTGTAAAAATGTCCAGATAGAATAATTTCTGTCATGCCTTTTATAAATGCCTGATAATGTGCAGTTTATAAATTTTACCTACTGGGGAGGACGGGGTTGGCCTTCCAGTTAGGTGGGGCTGCTTATCTCAACAAACCCGCCGCCCATTGCAGTGCATAGATTGTTTTGTAATACTTGGTTTTGAGTTCTATTAGTTTTTCTAGGGCTTCTAGGGCTTTGTTTTCTCGGCTATTTATCAAAAACAACGAACTTTCGCCATTCAAAAACCTTGTTTCTTCGGCCTTTACCAAACTCGTGTAGTTGTCGTAGTTTTTGCTTTGCAAGGCCACTTGAGCTTTTAGATTTAGATATTCATTAAAATAACTCCTTACTTTAATGGCAATTTGCTGGCGTTTTTGGCCTTGGTCTAGCTGGGTTTCTTCTATTTTTAGTTTGGCTTGGCGGTAGCTCCCTCTGCCAAGCGATAGGCGTAGGGGCATCTCGAACTTGATACCATACTGAAAATTATTCTCAAACAATGGTCCCGTGCCAAGGGTTTTGCCTAGGTCGTAGCCCTTGCCTAGTTGGTTGTATTTAAAATCAATTTTGGGTAATAAATCCTGAAACTTTAACTTTTTGTCAATCGCCAAAACGTCTAATTTATAGTTGTATTTCTGTAAATCGGGGTGGTTTTGGTCGGCGGTTTCAAGCAAATTGGCAAGGTTCAACGAAAAATTATTGATATTCGTTTCGTTTTCCCAGCCTGCCTGTGGTACCACACTTTGGGGCAGGGTAAAGGGCTGTTTGTTGTTTTGCCAAAGATAGGCCGAAAGCCTCAAGCCCGAATTTTGAAAAGCCAACCAAGCCTGATTTTGTAAGTACTGAAAACTTTGCAACTGTGCCACGGCCTCTAGGGTGTCTATGGCGGGGCGTTCGCCAAAACGAAACGATTTCCGAACAAACTCTACCCGTTTTTCATTGACTGTTACATTGTTTTTGATAACCTGATATTCTTGATAGTCTTTTACCCAAAGCCAATAAGCCTCTATGGCATCTAGCAAAATATTATTGATGGTGGCCTGTTGTTCGGCTATGGCCATACTTCTAAACAATTGTGCTTGTTGCAAAAACGCCCGACGTTTGTCTATAACAAGATTTTTGGCCAAGGGAATACTAATGCCTACATAACTTGTTTTGCCGTTGGTTTCGGAGGGGTCGAATCGCCCGCCTGATAGGTTTTCTAGTCCTGCCGATATTTCTATGCCATACCAAGTGGGTATTTTGAGTTCGGGCGAGGCATATTGATAGTAACTGATGCCGTCAAAGGTTTTGTTGGCCACATAATGGCTAATAATAGGGTCGAAGGCCGCCCGAGCCACCGTGATTTCGGCTTGTGATTTTTCAACGTCAATGGCGGCTTGTCTAGCCACAGGATGCCATTGTTTTACGAGTTGTAAAACTTGTTCGGCATTAAGTGTTTGTAGGCTATCCTGGGCTTGGGTCGCTAATAATTGAAAAAAAAGAAGAAGGAAGCAAAAGGCTGTTTTATTGTTAAGAATCATAATATACTGTTATTTTTCTTTGCCCTTGGTTTTGGTCAAGGGTTCTTTGAGTAGGTAATAGTCGGGCGGGAAACCATTTACATTCCGCCAAAGTTCATACCAAATCGGTACGTCGTTCATCAAGGCAATGCCTTGGGCACCTCCACCCATTTTTAGTTGTGGAGGCCATTTTCTGTCTCTGGCATCTGGGGCAACCAACACCCTAAACAAGCCATTTGGATTGATGGTACTTTCTAAGGCCACAATCTTGCCGCCAAAAGTTCCGTAGCTAGTATTTGGCCAACCACTAAAGATAATCGCAGGAAAACCATCAAACATAAACCTCACTTTTTGGCCAATGTTAATCAGCGGTAAGTCCACGGGTCGTACAAAAATCTCTACGGCATAATCCACGTGGTCGGGCACAATAACGCTAATCCGCTCGCCATCTTTCACAATTTCGCCAATTCCTGATTTTTTGGCTTGTACTATTTGGCCATCTTGTGGCGCCAAAATAATATACATTCCATTTCTGATGGTGTAATTACTCACTTGGTTTTCTAGCTTGGCCACGTCGCCCTGGCCCGTGGCTATTTGGCTCATACTCTGAAACCTATCGCCTTCGGCCTTGCTTATTTTTTCGGTATATTCTTGTTCAACGCTATTTTGTTCTATCTTAACATTGGTTACTTCTTGCTGGGTTTGAGCCAGTTTGTTTTCGACCATTATTTTTTTGGCTTGGGCATTCTGAAACGCCAAGTTGCGTTGTTGCAGTAGCGTTTGTGATACTAGCCCTTCGTCATACATTTTTTGTTGGCGTTCGTATTGGTCTTTGGCTAGGGCTAGTTCGTTGGTGGTGGCACTTAGCTCGGCTCTTTCGCCAATCAGCTTGTTGGCCAATTGGCCTAGCTTATTGTTCAGTTGTTCAATCTTCAGCTTTCGGGCTTGGTCAAGGGCTTGTATTTGCGTGCCTGCCGTGCCTACTTTGCTTTCATAATATTTCATCGTGCCTCGCTTGGCATCTACTTGTTGTTGGGTTCTGCCCACAAGGTTGGGGTCTAGGTAGTCTTCTTTTATCTCGGCTAATTGCAGGATAGTATCGCCCTTCTGCACATAGTCGCCTTCTTTTACCCACCATTTTATTATTTTTCCAGGAATGGGCGAGTTTATTTCTTGTGGGCGTTGTTCTTGTTTGAGGGTGGTAATGCTGCCCTTCGATTTTATATTTTGGGTCCAAGGCAAAAACAACATCATTATCCCAAAGCCTAAGATTACCCAAAACCAATACCGAATTTTACTTTGGCGATTGTTGCGATAAATGGCATCAATAGATTTTAATTTCATGTCTAATTTTCTTTAAAATAAAATTTTTGCGAGTACTTGTTGTTAAAGACTGGGCGTTTTTTGTCAATTTACGAAAGCCCCAGGTTTGAGCCAAGCCTTTCGTGATGATGCCTAAACCTCAATTTTATAAACACAGCGTTGGGCAAAATCTGTATCATTACTGGCCACAAGTACAGTGGTATTGGGTGTATTGTTAAGTAAATAATTGATAATGTTTTCTCTTACTTCTTCTGCCATTCCTTCCCAAGGGTCTTCCAAAAGCAATAGCTGTGGGCGACTGGCCAAGGCTCTCAACAAAAGTATTTTCTTAACATTACTCCCCGAAATTTGCTTGCCCGAAGGGTCTATTTCTGTATCAAAACCTTGGGGCATAGTTTTTATAAAATCTTCTATGCCTATGGTTTTGGCTATGGCCATAATGTGCTGGGGGTCGGTTTCGGCACGCCCCAAGCTGATGTTTTCGAGGAGCGTTCCCGTAAAAATATCCTGCTGGTTGTCGTACATTCCGATATTACTTCTCAAAGATTGTAAAAGATAATTACCTATCGGAATATCATTTAGTAAGATATTTCCCTCAAAATTGTTGTAACTACCACTTAGCATTCTCAAAAACGAAGATTTCCCTGTGCCAGGTTTGCCACTTACACAAACCGTTTGGTTGGCACCGATGCCCACGTTTAGGTTCGAGAAGAGCGGGGCTTGGTTTGGATACCCAAAACTGAAATTTTGGAGGGCAATACTGACGCCTTGCTTATTATCGGGTAGGGGAAGTTTACCTTCTTTTTCTAAGTGAATCTCCGTAACCGAAGCAAGTTTTTCTAAAGCCGTTATTACGTCATAAACACTATCTAGGCTACTTATCAGTTTTTCGACGGCAGCAATAACCGATAAAATAACGATTTCGGCGGCAATAAATTCGCCAATGTTCAATTGCTGGTTCAACAACAAAAACGTACCTACCGTAAGCATGGCCAAGGTAATAATAACCTTAAAGGCCACCAACGTACGATACTGGAACAATAATACGTGAAAGTGGGCAGTGCGGGCGGTTAAATAACCCAAAACGTTTTTGTCGGTTTTGAGCAAATTGAGGTCTGTGCCTTGGCTAAACTTAAACGATTTGATAACCCGTGCCATTTCGCCAAGCCAAGCCACCACGGCATATTTATAGGAACTCTCTTTGTAGCTGGTGCTTAAACCCTTGTTGCTGGTTAGGCTCAAAATAAGCCAAAGAATGCCTATCAACACAAAACCAAAAACAATAAAAGTAGGGTGATACAAAGCCAAGAGAATAAGCCCAAAAACGATTTGTATCAGGGCCGTTGGAATGTCTAATAATAATTTTGAAAGCCCTTTTTGGAGATTTAAAGTATCGAAAAAACGATTAATGGTTTCGGGTAAATGGAGGCCATCAATAGATTTTAAATCAAAACGGGGGATTTTTTCGGCAAATTCAAAGGCATATCGGGTAAAGATTTGTTGCTGAATTTTCTCGATAATCTTCATCTGATTTATCTGAAAAATCCCTACCAACAATACCCCCAACACCACCAACACAATCAGTACATAAATGGACGTGGCCATAGACGCCCCCAATACAAAACCAATAATGGCCTGTACGCCCAAAGGCACACTAAGATTGACAAGCCCGCCCAAAATGGCATAAAAATAAATAGAACTTATTTCTTTTTTTTCTAGGCTTATTAGCTCCCAAAGCCTGTTTAATGGCGATTTTGATGTGGCACCCATATAAAGTGATTAAATTTTTTGACAAAGGTATTAATACTTTTTGGAATAATAGTATTACTATCAAAAACAAAAGTTAAAATATCTTAAAAAATATATTTACTATTATAAACAATTATTTAACTATATTTGTTGAGATTTTTTAACAAAAACAAAATGGATTTTCAAGTATCATTTAAGGTAAACAACACTATTTATTTGCGAGACCCCGAAAGTAGTGAATTGGGAAAGCAAATTATAAAAAGTGCCATAGATTTGATTTACGAACTTGGTTTTGAGGCATTTAACTTCAAAAAACTATCGCTCGAAATCAAAACTACGGAGGCCACTATTTACAGGTATTTTGAAAACAAGCACCGCCTGTTGCTGTATATCATTAATTGGTATTGGTCATATTTGGCGTTTTTGGTAATGCTTAAATTACAAAACATTACAGATGCAGAGATAAAACTAAGAGCGATTGTAAGCCTACTTACCCACGAATTGCCCGAAAGTTCGGGACGTTTAGATTATAACAAAAATTATTTGAACCAAATCGTAATCGTGGAAAGTAGCAAAGTGTATTTAACCAAAGAAGTAAGCGAGATTAACAAAAACGAAGTTTTTAAGCCCTACAAAGACCTTTGTTCTATTATTGCCAACGTAATGTTGGCGTACAATCCTAATTACCAATACCCAAGGTCGTTGAGCAGTACGCTGATAGAGGCATCGCATCATCAACAATATTTTAGTAAATTTTTGCCAAAACTTACCGACGTTCAAGCCAAAGATAAAGAAGAATTTACCGCCCAATTCCTAGACGATTTATTGTTCAAAGCCCTTCGTGCTTGAAGCTAGGGGGTTTCCTGAATACAGTACAAATCTCCACTTTCGCCCTTTTCCGTGGTTGGTGGCTTACCAAACACCTTTGCGAAAGCAATATTCTTTTCCGTGGTTGGTGGCTCACCAACCCCCTTTGCGAAAGCAATATTCTTAGAAAAATTTCTGTATTATGCTATATTTTGTGAAATTGTCCAGTACTCAGATAATTTTCTTATTGATGCCGTAATTATTTGCATATCAAGCCTATAGCCTACTGCCTATGGCTTGCCGCCTATTGCTTACATTTATTTACTCCCCCAATTTCAATACCTGACTACAAAACATATCCGTCGATGCCAGTACGTGCTTTACGTCTTTTGATAAAATAGGCGAAGCCAAAACGTGGTTGCCAACATTCGGGAAAGGCTCTTTGCGTTTTTTAACAAAAGGGACGTCTATCAACTCATACATTTCTAGCATAGCTGGCACCGAAACTACGTTGTCTTGTTCTTCAAAACTTTTGTACCAATAAGCCAAAAAAGTTGGGCATTTCACTTTTTTGAAGGTGGCAGGAAGCATGGCGTGGGTCAAAAAATTTTGTAACTGTACCACGCCATTCAAATGATAATGTGTACTCCAGTATTGTTTATGGGCGGGGCTTTTGGCCTTAAAATCTCGAATATCAGAACCCGTCGTGGCTTTTGCCATGGCCAGCCCCCAACGGTCGTCAAGGATTTCAGCATTGGGGTCAAAAATTTTGATACAAGGCGAATACAAAATCATGCCTTTGATTTCGGGGTGTTTTGATGCCAAATAAATACTCAAAGCCCCTCCAAAAGATGTTCCCATAACGATTACGTTTTCGCCCAGTTTTTTGGCAATGGCCAGGGCTTCTTCTGCCGAATTGACATACTCATCGGTGGTTACGTTTTCTAGGGTAGAATCTCCCAAAAATACGCCATGCCCAGCCAGTCTTGCCAAATATAAATTGGCTTTATATTTTTTGGCAATGTTTCTATGAATAGGGTCGCCCTCGCCTTGGCTTGCCGAAAACCCGTGGATATACAAAATGGCAAATTTCGTTTTTTGTTTTTTGGTAGAATCCGCCCATACTATTCGGGCCTGATTGTCAGGCTTTATGCCATTTACCTTTGCCTCTTTTTTATTGATTTGCTGTTCTAATGCAGGCAACGACTCGCTCAACGAAAGTTTGGGCATGGTTAGCGTTGGGGGGCTAGGCTTTGGCCCCAAAAAATACCCAAGCGTAAGGGCAATAGCAATTGAAACAAGCCAGCGTAAGAATTTTTTCATCAGAAGGGATTTAGAATGTTTTCCTAAAATTACAAAAAATGAAAATTGTATTCAAAAAAAATTGAAAGAATGAAAACTCAATGATACTTATTTTGCTAAAATAGCAACAAAAGTATTGTTTGGTTTAATTAATCATAAAAATTTTGATTATTCATTAAAAATTTCATAAAAATATTTTTTATAGCATCAAGAATCTTTAATTTTGCAGTCTGAAACTCTTGTCTTCTATCTCTTGACTCGTTACTTAACATACTAAAAAAATAAAATCATCATGACCAATTTATTAGCCGACCGTATCAATGCCCTAGAAGAATCTCAAACTTTGGCGATGAGTAAAAAATCAAGAGAAATAGCGGCTTTGGGCCATAAAGTGATAAACCTGAGCGTAGGCGAGCCAGACTTTAAAACGCCTAAACATGTTTGCGATGCCGCCAAAGAGGCCATAGACAATGGTTTTCATGCTTATACGCCCGTGGCTGGTATTCCAGAATTGCGTAAAGCCATTGTCGAAAAACTAAACCGTGAAAATGGACTTGACTGGAAAGCCGAAAACATTATTGTATCAACAGGGGCAAAGCACTCGTTGGCCAATGTGATTCAGACCCTCATTAATCCAGGCGAAGAAGTGATTATTTTTTCGCCGTATTGGGTAAGTTATGCCGAGATGGTAAAACTAGCCGAAGGCAAAACGGTTTTGGTAGAGGGTTCGTTTGAAAACGACTTTAAGGTAACGCCCCAGCAGTTTGAGGCTGCCATAACACCAAAAACCAAAATTGTGATGTTTGCCTCGCCCA
>JAYWHL010000024.1:0-5257 GCA_043777715.1 Cytophagaceae bacterium
GAAAAAAGACTAGGTTTTTGCTAAAATAGTTTAAGGCATTTTTACTAATTAATTACGCAGAATTAAACTATACTTTCAGCAGGCTTAATAAATTGATAATCAGATAGAAAAACCCCTATCTTCTGTCTCCTTAATACTATCTCCTTACTTATAACACCCTGATAAACAGCCTAATATCTTACTTTATTTTATAACGTGTACCTACATAAATCATTCGGCCTATTACTGGCCCCCATGTCATTCCTGCATCAAAATTCCTACTAAAGGGAGCATCAGCAGCGATAATTGGATTTGTTTGGGTAAAATTGCCTAGGTTTTCTCCGCCAACATATAATTCCCATTTCTTAAAAGTTTTGGTTACTTGGGCATTGATATTGGCAAAAGCTGGCGTAGTGGTTGAATAAACGACCCCGTTATGAATATGCCCTTCGGGTACTCGCCTTTGGCCATTCCATTGATAGGTAAAATCAAACTTCCATTTGTCGTAAGGCAAGGCATAGCCTACATTAAACAAAGCTCTATGTTTGTTCAAAAACTGTTTATCCATCATAGTATTCTTGCCCGACTCATCGGTATAGTCGCTTCTAACATCAAACCAACGATAAGCTAATTTTACTTCTAGCCTTTTGGCAGGAAGATAATTTAATTCGGCCTGAAAACTATTAGCATAAGACCTCCCATTCAGATTATAAAACCGCAATAAATCAGGCGATTCCATATCAACAACCAATTGATTTTGAAAATTAGTAGCAAAGCCATCTAAAGTTAGCGTTGCTTTTTGGCCTCCTAACAAAAACTCTTTGCTCAAGCTCAAACCATAGTTCCAAGACTCCTCAGGGGCTAGGTTATTGGCAATCACAACGCTTCTTGAACTAACCAATTGGCCATAGTTTTCGGCCAAAGGATTGGCAACTCTCCAGCCTTTGCCAGCACTCGCCCGCAGTTGTAGGCTTTGCGTTAGGGCGTATTTGGCATGAAGCCTTGGCACAAATCTAGTACCATACAGATTATGGAAATCGACCCGACTGCCCAATACCAATATGAATTTATCATTGGGTAAATACGAATATTCAAAAAACGCCCCAGGTACAGATTCTTGGCGAAGTTGTGGGTTAATTCCTGAAAATGTTTCGGCGTAATCGTCTAGCAGATAGCTCAATCCAGTTTTATATTGATGATTTGTGGTGCCAAAAATATTTTGATAAATCAGATTGGCGTACAATGTTTTTTGAATACCTGAATAGTTTTTGAAGCCAAAAAACGATTGATTGTTATGATACACACCATTGATAATTAGCCCCAAACCTTTGTAGGGCTTATTTTGAAATAATCTTGCCGTTTTACTAAAGTACTCAATTCGTTGAGTTTTACTGCCAAAACCATACACTTGAGAGCCTTTTTTATCAATCGTAAAATCGTTTTGGCCGCTCAATCGGTCTTCGTAAAGTGCCTTGATTCCAAACTGAACCATGTATTTATCGTTCTGAAATTTCCAGCGATTCATCAAATTATATTGAGTAAAGAGGGGCAAATCCATAAAGCCGTCCTTGTTGTTATCGATTCTGTTTTGCAAACTAGAAGCATGACTCAACAGCCCAACCGACCATTTTTTAGAGATTTTTTTGGCTAAATTCAAATTTATTTCCCCACGCCCAAAACTATTTGCGTAGGTATTGAGACTAAATTTTTCGGCCAATTCAGGTTTTTGCAATTCAACATTTATCTGCCCAGTCATTGATTCATAGCCACTTACCACCGACCCCGCCCCCTTTCCAACGTCAATTGAAGCAATCCAAGTCCCAGGAATGAAATTGATTCCAAAGGTAGTGTTAAGGCCCCTAAGATTCGGAATGTTTTCGGTATTGGTCTGAACATAACTACCATTAAGCCCCAACAATTGTATCTGTTTTGCCCCCGTAACGGCATCTGCAAAACTAACTGACACGCTTGCGTTAGTCTCAAAACTTTCAGACAAATTACAACACGCAGCCTTGGCCAAAGCCTTTGAGGTTATGATTTCGGTATGAATTGGATTGGAACGATCTATTACCGTTGAGCCACTCGAAACCCGAACTTCTTGGAGCAAGGCCGTAGCTGGCTTTAGGTAAATCGTCAGGAAATCGTTAGAATGTACCATCAAAGTATCGCTTGTATATCCCAAAGAACTCACAATCAATTGATGATTTTGAGGCATTTTAGTAATCATAAACTTACCTTCTAGGTCTGTACTAACACCCCCTTTGGCATTTTGCCAGCGTAAAGTTGCCCCAATAAGTGGACTAGCCTTGCCCAAATTATTTTTTTCTAAAACAACACCAGAAATATTTTGAGCAAAGATTTTAGTTGAAAAAAGTACAAAAAAGGATAGCAAATTTCTAACAAATAGAAACTTCCTATATTTGATATTTATTAACATTTTGATTTGATTAAATTGAGTTAATACCTTGATTTTCAAAAGAGTAAAACAATAAAATCAAATCTGAAAAATTTGGATTTGGGTCAATAACTTTCGACCATGGGGTGGGGAAATTTCAGGATAAAAGTCTGAAACACGAAGACAAGCACCCAAAAGATAGGGATCATAAAGCGGGATAATTTGAGCAAAAACCAACACGCCATCGCATTGGCCACTAGGATTAGTGTCTTGATGTTGGCTTTTGGCGTCTGTGTTTATTTTAACAAAGGTACTTTTGTCTTTGCAACACTCAGTCCTTGAAAATGATAAACCACTGTTTTTGAATGATTTACGAACAAAACAACATTTTTTAGGGTTTGAAAAAAGAAAAATCTGTTTTCCTTTTATGGGGCAAGAATGCTCGATAATAGCAAAGCCAGTACTCGAAACGAATACCTGAAATGCCATCAACAAAGCCCATAAACGGATAAAACGTGATTTCATTTTTTTGATTTTGAATACAAATATACATTGTTTTTGCTAAATTATTGAAAGTTATAAGTGGCTATTGGTAATCAACAGTCGGCTATTAGCTTGTTTTTCAATACATTATGTTCAAAATAGTATGAGTTAAGTAGTTGTAAGCCTAAATACTGGACATTTTTACAAAACATAGCATAACACAGAGATTTGTTTAAGAATTTGCTTTCGCATAGGTAGTTGGTAAGCCACCAACCACGAAAAAGAAAAATAAAGTAACAAGCCACCATCACAAAAAAGAATAATCCCCCAATATTGACATACAACATTGGGGGATTATTACTGTTCAAACTGATTTTTAACCATCATCTCCACACTATTTTTTCAAGCCTTTCACCACTCCAATTTTAGATTTTTTGCCGTTTTGATACGCTACTCTAATGGCGTATTGATAGGTGTTATTGGCCAAAAAATCTTTGTCCGTAAAACTTGTGCTTTGGCTAGAACCAATCATTTCTAAACCGCCATTATTTACGTTTTTATAGATTAGGTAATGGCTCAATTTTGTATCATTGATAGGCTGCCAAGTTAAAATAATGGCATTTTTAGCATCATTTATTTTTGTTTCAAACTTATCAATAGTCTGATAATCAATGCGTTTGAAATATTTTACAGGAATCCCAAACGACTGTGGCGACTCCAGCCCGTCGTCGTCTTTGGCTTGTAGGGCGTATTCGTATAGCTGGCCGTCTTCTAGGTTTTTATCAATATAAACCAAGGTTGAACTATTGGCCACTACTGGAAAATCTTTGAGTTTTTCCCATTTTTGAGCATTATTTTTCCGAAATAATTGGTGCAAAACTACATCGGCACTTTGGCTCGTTATCATGCTTATCTCAATGGCATCGTCTTTGACGGTAACATCTTTAATTACTGGCGTAGTGGGTGGATTACGGTCTGGAAGTTTAACCTCTAAAACCTTTGAAAACTCTGAATGATTATTAGACAAATCGACAGCTACCAATCTGTAATAAACATATTCGTTTAACATTTTTTTGGGCAATGTATCTGTAAATGAGAGACTTGCCATGGCCGTAGGTGTAAGTTGATTGTAGTACTCATTGGCCGATTTATAAGAGCGATATACCTTAAAACCCTGAATATCAAGGTCGGGCGAGGGCGGCCAATTCAAAACTACACGACCCAAAGAATCAACTTTTGCTACCAATCCAGTCGGAATTTGTGGCAATTTATGGTCTTCATAACCACCAGCAATGGGCAAGGTATAGCCCAAATTACCCGACGTATCAACCACCGCCATGATATAATAATCGCCAATATAGGCTTGGGGGTCGAGGTCGGTAAAGGTACTAGTTTCGGGAGGCAAAACCTTATCAACCAAGGGCTTGAAAGGCCCATTTACGGTGGGTCCACGCCCAATAACAAAGCCTTTGAAGTCGCCCTCGGGTTTTTCTTTTTTCCAAGAAAGCGTAATCGAAACGTTTTTATTGTTTTTGGCTTTAAATTCAGTCGCAGGTTTTGGGGCGGTCAAATCCCTACACACGGCAGTGATAACATCAGAGGCGGGGCTTAGTTCGCCAAAAGAATCTATCCCAATAATTCGATAATAATAAGGCTTAAAATTTTGGGCAAGGCTGTCTATATAAAAAACCTTATCATGCCATTTTGCAAACTGGGCTGCCATTAAGGTATCTTTTTTAAGCATTTCGGGGTCTGGTTTACCAAGTAGATAAGGGATTTCATTTAAGCGTTTAAAGGATTTATTATCTTCACTTTTTTCGATATAATAACCCGAAAAATCGCCGAGTGGGCCAATCCTCCGCCATACCAAACTTACCCGATGGTCGGCAATTTCTGGACTTTCTACAAAAGGAGAAAAAGTTAAACGTTTTTGGCTTGGGTCTATAAAAACCGATGCGGTGTCTAAAACTGCGGCATTGGGCAAGCCACTTGGGGCTAAATAAATTTTATAAAAATAAAGGGCGTTTTCTTTCTTGATGTTTTTATCAACATATCTTAAACCTGCGGCATCAGCAGCTTTGGGGTCAAATTCGGCAGCGTTGAGGGTGGTGGCAAAACGCATATTTTGCTCGTTGGTAAGTTGTTTAATAGCAAAAAAATCGGCACTAAATTTTTTATCTGAAGGATAGCCATAAATCATCTCTCCGACCACACCAATTCCTTTTTCGTCTTCGTCAAGGCGGTTTTTCATTTCGTCAAACGTCCAAGGTTTAACAGGCGAAGGTTGCAAAAGCTGAATGGTGGGCTTTTCTACGTCCTTTATATATTCGGTACGTTCAATGATATAGCCCCGTTTATTGCCCGCCAACCAATAAGCTGGCATATTGGGCGACCACCGCA
>JAYWHL010000025.1:0-5246 GCA_043777715.1 Cytophagaceae bacterium
AAAACACGGCCATCGTTGAGCCTCATTCTTGGGCCATAGGTATTAAAAATTCTAACAATACGAGTTTCGAGCCCATGATAGGTATGGTAGGCCATGGTCATGGCTTCTTGAAAACGCTTGGCTTCGTCATAAACCCCTCTTGGGCCAACGGGGTTTACATTCCCCCAATATTCTTCGGGTTGTGGGTGAACGCTAGGGTCGCCATAAACTTCTGATGTTGAGGCAATTAACACCCGTGCTTTTTTAACTCGTGCCAGTCCCAAACAATTATGAATCCCTAGAGAGCCTACTTTTAAGGTCTGAATCGGAATTTTGAGATAGTCAATCGGCGATGCTGGCGAAGCAAAATGCAGGATATAATCAAGCTCTCCTGGCACGTGAATAAACTTGGAAACATCGTGATGATAAAATTCAAAATGTTCGAGCTTAAACAAATGTTCGATGTTTCGCAAATCGCCCGTTATTAAATTGTCCATGGCTATAACATGATAGCCTTCTTTGATAAATCTGTCGCATAGATGCGAACCTAAAAAACCTGCCCCTCCAGTTATTAATATTTTTTTCATATTTTTAATTTTTCTATCAAATTTCGTCAAATATTATCACTAAACTTTTGCTCGGCCAATGCTGATGTATTCGTAGCCAAGTTCTTTCATTTGTTCCAATTCATAGAGATTTCGGCCATCAAAAATGATTTTATTTTTCAATCGGCTATCCATTTCTTCAAAATCTGGCGTTCTAAACTGCGGCCATTCGGTCATAATCATCAGGGCGTCAGCATCTTGCAAAGCCTCGTAAGGCGATTTTGAATACGTAATTTTGTTACCAACAAGTGCCTTTACGTTTTCCATGGCTTCGGGGTCATATACATTTACGGTACAACCTTCGGCCAAAAGTGCTTCGATATTATAAAGTGCGGGGGCTTCTCTGATGTCGTCGGTATAGGGTTTAAAAGCCAAACCCCATACGGCAATCGTCTTGCCTTGTAGCCCTTCGGGGAATCTAGCTTTTAGATGAGGAATCAACTTGGTTTTTTGGTCTTCGTTTACGTCCATCACGGCATCTAAAATTCTGAAATCGTAGTCAAAATCTTTAGAAGTTTGGGCTAATGCCTGTACGTCTTTCGGAAAACAACTCCCGCCATAGCCAATGCCAGCAAACAAAAATCGTTTTCCAATCCTAGAATCCGTACCAATGCCTTTGCGTATGGCATCGACATCGGCACCTACTTTTTCACAAAGATTGGCTATTTCGTTCATAAACGTAATTTTCATGGCCAAAAAAGCATTGGCTGCATATTTTGTCATTTCGGCAGAGCGTTCGTCCATAAAAATCACAGGATTTCCTTGCCTAACCAACGGAGCATACAGTTTTTCGAGCAATGATTTGGCTCGCTCCGACGACGTACCAATAACCACACGGTCGGGTTTCATGAAGTCCTCAACGGCAACGCCTTCTCTCAAAAACTCGGGATTAGAAACCACATCAAAAGGCACTTTTGCATTAGCGGCAATTCGTTCATAAACTTTCTCGGCTGTACCCACAGGTACGGTGCTTTTGTCTATAATTACGGTATAATCTTCCAAAATTGGCCCCAAATCATCGGCCACTTTTAGGATATATTTCAAGTCAGCCGAACCGTTTTCGCCAGGGGGCGTTGGCAAGGCCAAGAAAATAATCTTAGCGTCTTTGATACCTTCTTTGAGGTTGGTGGTAAAAGCCAAACGGCCTTCGGCAACGTTTCTTTCAAACAAATCTTCTAAACCTGGCTCATAAATAGGCAAAATGCCATTTAATAGTTTATTTACTTTGTTTTGGTCTATATCAACGCAGGTTACTTTATTGCCCGTTTCTGCAAAACAAGTTCCCGTTACCAAGCCCACATAACCTGTACCTACTACTGCGATTTTCATAAATTAATTTGTTAATAAATTTTTGTAATTCAAAATTCTTTCAACCTTTGTTTGTGGCTCATCATAGCCCTTGTGTTGGTGTTTGTTACTATTCCATTATTAAAATTGACCTATTTTTTTAAGTCAGTATGTATCTTAGAACTCGACTTAATATAATAACCTATCGTTGTATTATCAAGCGTTTGGTTTTGATGCCCTCTATTGTTTGTAAACTACATAAATACAAGCCGCTGGGCAAGTTTTGGGAATTAAAGGGTACAGTAAAAATACCCTCCTCATTGGCTTGGCCGTCTAGTAAGGTAGTTAGGGTTTGGCCTTGTTCGTTACTAACAAATAGTTTGACGTGTCCTATTTCCGATGCTTTGAGTTGATAGCGAACTTGCACCAAATCCTCTGCGGGGTTTGGATATACCAGCAGGGCTTCGTCTTGTGGTAGTTCTTCGGTAATGCCTTGGCGAGCGTTGGGACAAGTGGCTATTTGAGCATTAAAAACTACACCCGTTTGGGTATCAAAACCTGCGTTTAGTTCAATATAGTTTTCTGACTTAAAGACCACATTGGCAGCATTTGAAATTATGCCAAAGGCTTTGATGTAGTTAAAAACCTGAATCACAACACTTTGGTTGATGTTTGGTACTAAATACGTAGAAGCACAAGCCGAACCTACGCCAAAACCGCCCACATTGCTATATGAGGCCGTTGTGGTGTTAGAGGGTTTTATGCGATAATAACAAACCGTTGCCCCTGTCGGTATGCTATAATCTATAAAACTTGTCTCGTTTGGTCCAACGCCACCCACACCCACAAAGCCTGTACTTGAATTGCTTGAACGCTCGACAATAAAACCCGTTTCGTTATTAGAATTATCTGTCCAAAAAACATAAGGAATATTTTTGTTGGTAGATAGTTTTAGTACATAACAATCAGTTGGGGTGGTTACGATGCTTGGGGGGTAGTCTAAATGATAGTTATTATTGGTAGCGGTGCGTAGTGTTAAGCCAGAACCAATTCTATCAAATTGGCCTTGAGTAAAAACCAAGTTCCCACAAGCAAAAGCATAAGCCATGAAATTGTTTGTCATAGGCATAAATTTGACCCCATTTCTATCAGTGGCTGTACCCGAATAAATACAAGAAAATGGGTCTAAGTTTGTATTTGGTAATCCTTGAGGGTCGGCTGGAGTATCACAAATCCTGTCGCCTTGTGTACTACAATTTGCGCCCACTCCACGAGTTACAAGCTCTCCTGTTGGAAAATCGTACTTTGTATTATTATCTCCAAAAGTATGAATAAGAGAAAAATAATGGCCCAATTCATGAGCTAGTACTGTGATGCCACTAAGCCCTCCCCAACCAACTGCAACGTAATTTGACCCTTGACTAATATCAGGGTACGAGGCATAGTAGCTACCAAATGGATGATAATATACATTGATGGCATCAACTGCTGATGGATAAAGCGGTGCCCCAAAAGTGAAATTATAATTTTGGTCATTATCAATGTGTGTAAAAGTATTAGTACCACAAAGATAAAATTGCATATTTGCCTTGATATACGCTCCGTTTAACATACCAAGCGTGTTATTTAATGTTTGTTCAGGGCTGTTAGAAACAGGGCGTTCTGTTGTTCCATCACTTTTTCTGATGTCATAAAATTTTATTGGTAAATAAGTGATGCCATTAATCACAATGGAGGTAGCTAATGCTGTTGATTTTTGATTTTTAAGTGCAGTTATTTTACTTTCTAATGAGCTCAATTGTTGAGGCGTACTCTGAATAGTACACTTTACACCCTGAGAAAAGGCACAGATACTGTTGAAAATAAGCGAGAAAAAGCATAAAATAATAGGTCTCATATTTTTATGTATTAGTAGTGTTAGAAATTCAATAAATAAACCAGCCTACCCTTATTTTTGGAAAGTCTAGTGTTGGTATTTTTACTTTAGTTCCATCAGGTTTTTGAAAAACAAGGCAATTGATGGCTTTGATGTGTACCTCATACATTTTAGGAAAAGTAGTCCTAATATTTTCTCTTGTAATCTGAACACTTATTTTGCCAGCAACGCACTTCCATGTTTCTAAAGGAAAAGCAATTGGACTATGATTGCAAGTGCTACTATAGATGGCATCTCCATTTTTTGCAAAAAAATCGATCCAAATTTTCAACTCGTTTTCCTTTGCTATTGCCAAATCAAATTCTTTTGTTTTGGTAGATATTTTTAATTTAGTAGTATCCCCTTTTATCACTAAAATACTCTTCTCATTTTCTAAAGGAATGTATGTTAGAAAATTATCGCAACCATTCATTTCATAATAGATGCTACTGTATTTTACTCCCGCATCTGGCACATTACAAGTAGTATCTACGGGAGGCACAGTATAGTCTAATTTACAAGCATAGAGTAAAACCATGGTAATAGCAAGGGCAATGAATAGGTTTTTCATTTTCTTGAATATTTTAAAATTTTGATTTTCAATAAGGATACCAACCAACTCTAACATCCTGATAATCAAGTGTTGGTATTTTTACTTTAGTTCCGTCAGGTTTTTGAAAAACAAGGCAATTGATGGCTTTGATGTGTATCTCATACATTTTAGGAAAAGTAGTCCTAATATTTTCTCTTGTAATCTGAACACTTATTTTGCCAGCAACGCACTTCCATGTTTCTATCGGGAAGGTAATGGGTCGCTGATTACAGCCACTACTATTGCTGTATAGGGCATCATCCTCATTTTTAAAAAAATCTATCCATATTCTCAACTCATTTTCTTTCATCTTGCTTAAATCAAACTCTTTTATTTGGGTAGATATTTTTAACTTGGTGGTATCGCCTTTTATAACTAAAATACTTTTTCCATTTTGTAAAAGCATATAAGCCGAAAAATTATTACAGCCTCCTAATGAATATATTTCTTTGAAATTAATATCGAAATCTGGCACATTGCAAGTGGTATCTACGGGAGGCACAGTATAGTCTAATTTACAAGCATAGAGTAAAACCATGGTAATAGCAAGGGCAATGAATAGGTTTTTCATTTTCTTGAGTGTTTAAGGTTTTTAACTTGGGCTTGTAGGCTTTTCAGTGCTTAGTCTTGGGCAATGACATAAAGGGTAAGTTCTTCTATTTTTTGTAAGAGTTTAGCTTGGTTTTCGGCCAAGTCTAGGCCATTGCTCACAACGGCTTGGGCCGAAGGTACATCGGGCAAATGATGGTGTTGGTCAATGTATTTTTCTACACTGGCCAAAGAGGCTAGGCGGTAGTTTGGGGCAAATACAAAATCGGCCCAATTGGCCGTATTTTTTACAGCTACTTTTACTCGTTCTGTCAAAATA
>JAYWHL010000026.1:0-5244 GCA_043777715.1 Cytophagaceae bacterium
TGTTTTCTAAGATACAAGTTTCCAAAAAATTAACCTCTAGCTTTTGCCCTTCTGCAAGGTCGCTTTCATCAAATACCTCGTCTATACCAACGTCACTCCATTTTTTATACGATGTAAACTTCTTTCTTAGTGCCACCACTTGTTCTAGGGCTTCATCTCGGCCAATGGCTGGATAGGCTTTTCCTTGAATAAAATAACTTAAATAAGGGTCTATTGTTCCGTTTTTATCAAAATCGGCAAAATTTAGGCTAATAGCTTGTTTATCAATGGTTTTCATTTGAGAGTTTAATCCTAGATTGCCCAGCACAAAGTCTGTATCTCCGTCATTGTCCAAGTCATCAGCCACAATTCTATTCCAAAAACCGTTGATTGCTGGCATTTTGAATTGTTCTGTTTTAGTAAAATTGCCTCTGTTATTTTTCAAAACGATAGGCACAGTCCATTCCCCAACCGCAATTATTTCTTTAAAACCGTCTTTGTCTAAATCCACAATGGCCAAATCGTTGATTATCCCTAAATTCTCTATTTCTTTTTGACTAAAATTTCCTTTGCCGTTGTTTATCAAGATAAAACTTTTTTCGGCCAATGGATAATTCCCAGGCACAATATGCCCCGCTACCACAAGGTCTGTATCGCCATCGTTTTCAATATCAAACGCCTTTACAACGCTACTGTTACGATGTTCTGCTGGCAATTTTACTTTGCTAAAATTCCCTTTACCGTCGTTCAAATACAGGCGGTCGGCTTGCCAAGTATCATTTTTTAACATTCCATAATGCCCACTCACTAGGTACAAATCCAAATCTTTATCGCCGTCTGCATCAAAAAACACCGCATCTCTGTCTGCTGCATACCTGTCTTCTTCAAAAGCCTTTTCATATTTAGGCGTCCAACCTTTGTTTTTATTTCCTAAAAATAATTCCGAAACCTGATTTGGACCACTTCCTAAAAAAACGTCAGTCAAACCGTCTCCATTTATATCCCCAAAAACCATTCTACTTCCTGAATATGAATAATGTTGGGGCAATAAAACCTGTTGATTAAAATCATTTGTTTGTTCTGTAATACGACTAAAGTCTATACTTTGAACTTCCTCAAAAAGCACATCTTCGTTGGCTTTGTCTTTTAACTTTGTGGCCTCAACCGTGATTGTTATCTGCTGATTGGATTTCTCAACCTCGTAAATTTTGTTGTTTATCGTTATTTTGGCTTTGTTGGCCTTGGCAATTCCAAAGTGCAAGGGCAAATACATTGCCGACTGAAACCCCCTCGTTGGCGAAAACTCAACTACTTGGGTCTGATGGTTTTCTGTTTCTACAATCACTTTCGTTCCTTCAATAATTTTACCTTTTAGGTTTATTTTTAGCCAATTTTGTGGGTCTTTTTGTTGTTGTTTATTCTCATAAATCGTAGCTGGCAGGCTGGTATTGTTGGTAATCAAATCCAAATCTCCATCGTTATCCAAATCTACATAAACTGCCCCACTAGCCACCGTAGGGCTATCAAAACCCCATTCGTTTACTTTGTTTTCAAAATTTGCTTGTTTCAAATTTCTAAAAATATACGAATGCGTGGCCGAAGTCGGCATTTCTTTAAGATGTTTCAAAAGTGCCTCTTTGCGATTATTCTCGTTTTCTTTGGCTTGGGCTTCGGCATAATATTTTATAAAATCGGCATCAGTATAGTCTTTTACTAGGCCATTACTCACAAATAAATCCTTGAAACCATCATTATCAAAATCGGCAAACAGTGCCGCCCACGACCAATCTGTATTAGAAATGCCCGCCAATTGGCCAATTTCAGCAAAAATCGGAGTTCCGTTTTTCGTAGTCAATTTACCCGTATTTAGTTGCAGCATATTTCTCATGTTTTGATGCCAAAACCCATTGGCCAATTCGGCCTGATAGGTATTCCAGTTATCAGGAAAAATGAGTTTTTTTTGTCGGTAATTATCCTCGGGCAACATATCCAACGTAAAAATATCGGGTAATAAATCATTATTAATATCGGTAATATCTAAGCCCATCGCAAAGCGAGAAGTATGTCCAAAAGCCTCTTTCGCCATTTCCTTAAACGTACCATTTTGTTGATTAATGTATAGATAATCGTCTTCTACGTAGTCGTTTGTTACCATCATATCAGGATAGCCGTCATCGTTTATGTCTGCAACGGCCAAACCTAAACCAAAACCCAAAGGATTAGATTTTATACCCGCTTTTTGGCTCACCTCTATAAACTTAGGTTCTTTCAAGCCTTGTTCTACACTTAAATTTTTGAACAATTTGTCCCCTGCATTGCTATCAATCTCTTCTCTGATAACTGCGGCCTCTTTTCGTTGGTAATTTCTGAGGTTATGATTAATGAGCATCATATCCAAGTCTCCATCTTTGTCATAGTCCAACCAAGCCGCTTGGGTGCTGTAACCTGTGTCGGCCAAGCCATAAGCCTCTGCTTTTTCTGTAAATGTAGGTATGCCGCCTTTGCCACCAGTAGCACCAAGCCCATTGTTAATCAGCAATTGATTTTTGCGTTGGCTTGCTGGCAAGTTTCCCGAATAACAAACGTAAATATCTACGAAACCGTCCCCGTTCACATCGGCCAAACTTACGCCTGTTTTCCAGCCATTGGGCTTTTGATTAATATTAGATTTTTGAGTAATATCTTCAAATTTCAGATTCCCTTTGTTCAGAAATAACTTATTTTCTACCTGATTCCCCACCATAAAAACATCTGCGAGGCCATCATTATTAAAATCGGCCGTGGCAACACCCGCACCATTATAAAAATATTCATAAGCCAATATATTTTGTTGTTCGTTTTCTATCAATTTATTTTCAAAAACAAAGCCCGATGTTTCATTATCTACTATTTGAAACAAAGTATCGTTCTTCTTTTGGCAAGAAAACAAGATACCGCACAAAGTTAAAATGCTAAAGATTGAATAGTTTTTCACAAAGAATAGTTTTGATTTTATCACACAAATTTACAACGTCATTTTACATAAAACACAAAAAAGCGAGTTCATTTAGAACTCGCTTTTTTATTAAACCTATTAGATTTGACAACTCTCAAAGAGTTGTCAAATCTAAATAATAACTATTAATATCCTGGGTTTTGTTTCAAACCTGGGTTTGAAGCAAGACGCTGAGATGGAATCGGGAACAACAATGTTTTGGCACTAGCCTCTAACATAAACTTAGAAGTAAATTTACCACCAACTTTGTTGAACTCACCAAAACGTACCAAATCGTTACGTCTCCATGACTCCCAAGCCAATTCACGGCCTCTTTCTGCCAAAATGTTGTCAGCAGTTACGTTGGCAACTGTCCAAGCTGGAACACCCGCACGAACACGAACAGCATTTAAGTCAGGCAATGCAGCAGCAGCGTTTCCAAGACGGAAGTTAGCTTCAGCACGCATCAAATGTACGTCAGCCAAACGGAACATAACCCAGTCATTATCTTGGTCATTTACTGTATTTCCTTTTTGGATTTCATACTTACCCAAACGAGTACCAGCACCTTGATAGTCCTTATCGGCAGCCGTCATGAAATCTTTATTTACAGCAATGTTAAACGACAAGGGTTGTCCCAAAGCATCTTTCAAAACTGTTTTGCCATCGCCACCCAACTGTGGGCCTTCGATGAATGATTTCTTACGAACGTCAGCATTATCAAACGTATTATAAAATTCACCCAAAGTACAAAAACCGTTCCAAGGCTGACCAGCCAAGTTGTAAGTTGATTGACTTTCGTAGTGTAAAGTACGGTAAGCAAAGTTGATACCACCACCTTGGATTTTGTCCATAGGGATAGCCCAAATGTTTTCTTTTGAACCTTCGTTTGCTACTGCAAAGTTGGCAGAGTAAGTTGGCTCAAGGCTATATCTTGCTACACTTGTTACAGCGTTACAAGCATCAATTGCTTTTTGCCACTCTGGCGAACCTTTGTAAACACCTGCGTTCAAATAAACCTTAGCCAAAAGTGTATTAGCTACGTCTTTTGTCATACGGCCGTATGCTTTGTCAGCACTCAAGTTTGGCAATGATTCTGTCAATTCTTTTACAACAAAAGCATAAACATCAGCACGTGGCGTAGTTGTTGCTGTACCAGTGGTAGTTTCAGTGATTACTGGAACGTTACCGAAGTTATCCATTGCTAAGAAATAATAGAAAGCACGAACGGCACGCAATTCAGAGATAGCCGCAGTGTTACCAGCTACTTGAGGAATCAATTGATTGATGGTGTTGATACCACCTTCATAGATATATCCCCACAAATCATTGATTGGACCGTGTGAAGTTGACCATGTGTGGCGGCTATAGTTCAACCAGTTACCACCATCGTACCAGTCTCCACCACGTGTTGGTACTAGACCTACGTCGGTTGTTACTTCAAGGTTGTGGAAACCCCAAGTGTAACCACGTAAATTAGAATAAGCAGGGCCTAAAAGAGCCGCTAATTGGTCTGGTGTTTTACCAAAACCCTCTTTTGGAATTACGCCATAAACGCTTTCATCTAGGTTGGTACAAGATGCTATGGTTAGCATACTTACCAATGAAAGATAAATGATTGATTTTTTCATAATTATTGTTAAATAATGATTTGTTTTTAAATACTTACGATTAACTATGTGTAATGGTTGTGTGTTCAAAAATATTTTTAGAATTTTCTTTTGGAGATAAAATATCTCCAAAAGAAATCCTTATTTTATTTTAGAAAGATAGGTTTACACCCACTTGGAAACCACGAGATCTTGGGAATTGTTGTTTGGTATAAACACCAGCCGTTGCAAAACCTGTATTCATTTCAGGATCTACACCCTTGAATTTTGTAAATACTAGTAGATTTTGGCCTGATACATAGAACGTAGCGTTTTTCAACACACCCACTGCTGGCAATCTGTAAGCCAAACGAGCATTTGCTAAACGTACGAAACTTCCGTCCTCAATCCAGTTGTTAAATGCACCAGTTCTATCATCTTTGATTGGCGAAGTAGCGGCCTCTTTCAAGGTGTTTTCTTGCAAATCTAAACGACCTACTTGGCGAGCATACAACATACGCTCTGCGTTGAAGATTTTGTTTCCAAATTGTCCGTTAAAGAATACTGACAATGACCAGTTTTTGTAAGAAACGTTATTTCCCAAAGAAACCGTTAGCTTAGGTAGCGGACTACCTGCATAAGCACGGTCTTCATCGTTTTCGCTGATTTTGCCATCTTTATTGATGTCTTCAAATACATATT
>JAYWHL010000027.1:0-5202 GCA_043777715.1 Cytophagaceae bacterium
TAGAGTAAGTAAAACAGATTCTGTTCAAAAAAACCTGCCAAGTTTAACTTGGCAGGTTTTTTTAACTCAAAAAACAATGAACGACAACCCCTCTAATTTTGCAAAATATGTAGTGATGGCATTGAGGCCCTTGATATTCTTGGGTTTAGGTATTTATTTTTTGATGGCTCAGCCCGACCTCGGTTATTTGTCGGCCTACGTTCCAGCCTATTTGCCTGGGCTTTTGTGTGTAATTTATGGTGTGGTTAGGGTGTTTTTGATTGGTAAAGAATACCTTGAAAGCGAGAAAGAATAATTTGGATTCGTAAGATTTAGAAGTTGGCAGAAAATAATCGGTCTGACTGCTGAACAATTTTAAATTGTAGGGACGAATAGCATTCGTCCAGTCCCTTTAATTGAAGACGAATGCTATTGGACAACATTTGCTCGTTCCTACGTCTTTTGCAATTTTTGTAAAATTGTCCCAGTACTCCGTAATATTCAAAAAAAATAGCCCAATAACCAACTACTCACAGCCAAAAGCCACTTATGAACAATCTTTTTCCTATATTCTTAAAGTTAGAAAATTTAGATACCTTACTAGTGGGTGGGGGCAATGTTGGGCTTGAAAAACTATCGGCCATTTTGGCCAATTCGCCCAAGGCCAAAGTTACGGTTGTGGCCGATGTGTTTTTAGATGAATTGAGAGCGTTAGTGGCTGATAAACAAAAGATTAGGTTGGTGGAAAGGCGTTTTGAAATCACAGATTTAGACCAAAAAGACTTGGTGGTTTTGGCAACCGACAACCCCAGCCTTCATGCCACCGTCAAACAAATATGTGCCGAGCGGCATTTGTTGTGCAACGTGGCCGATACCCCCGATTTGTGTGATTTTTATTTGGGAAGTATTGTCCAAAAGGGCGATTTGAAGATTGCTATTTCTACCAACGGCAAGTCGCCCACGATGGCCAAACGTATCCGAGAATTTTTAGACGACATTATCCCCCAAGATATTCAGCAATTGTTGGACAACCTCCGTACCGTCAGAATGTCTATCAAAGGCGATTTTCAAGAAAAAATTCGGGTTTTGAATAACATTACCCAAGAAATGATTAACAAAAAACCTAGCCCACCCTCGGGCAACGCTTAAAGGGCTTTTCTCGGTCGAAAAGATAGCGATAGGTTACAAAAACCTTTTCTAATTTTGCTCCTAGTTGAGACGAAAACCGTACCATTTTTGGGTTAAAATCGCCCACCCAATTAAAATCTATACTGGTGTATTGGTAGTGTGGATTGTCTCGCCCTGCCTGTCTAAACCGCAGGGCAATGGCCGACTCCAGTCCTTTGCCTTGATAGTCGGGGACAACGCCAAATATCAAACCGCAAGTGCGGGTTATGGTGCCACGGAGCATCAGCAGCCCCATTTTGATTTTTGCCCAAAGGTTAAACTGCCCATTTAAGTGCTTGATAATCTGATTCAAATCGGGAATTACGATAAAAAAAGCGATTGGCCTACCCGTAGCGGTGTAAGCAAACCAAATCAATTCTTCGTCTATGATGGGCTTCATGGTGCTTACCAGTTGGTTGGCTTGTGCCTCGGTCATGGTTTTTACGCCTGGGAAATTCGCCCAACCTTCGTTATAAATTACCCTAAAATCTTCGGCATATTTAGCGATATTTTTCTTTTCTATGCTCTTAAACACATATTCAGGATTTTGATAAATGCGTTGGGCTTTGGCCTCAATGCCCTGCGATGTTACCACGTCTCTGATGGGTGCCAGGTACACAAATTGCTGGAAATAGTCTTTAAAACCATAATTTTCAAATAACGGAATGTAATATTCTTTTGTCCAAGGCATTCGGTAGGTGGGTTCGTGGTTCCAGCCTTTTATCATTAGTCCCCACCAAGCGTCTCGGTCGCCAAAATTTATGGGGCCGTCCACAGCTTCCATGCCTTTTTGCTTTAGCCAATTGATACAAGCATCAAACAATACGAAGGCAGCTTCTTGGCTATTGATACACTCAAAAAAGCCCATGCCGCCCGTGGGTTGTTCTTCTTGGCGGTCAAGGTCGGTAAAGGCCGCCACACGCCCAATGGTCTGGCCATCAGTGTCTTGCAATATCCATCTTATACACTCGCCATGAGCAAAATGCTTGTTTTTGCTGGGGTCAAAAACGGCCTCAATGTCGTGGTCCCAGGGTCTAATCCAGTTAGAATCTTGGGCGTATAGCCTTACGGGCAATGCCAAAAAGGCCGCCTTTAGTTTTGGGTCTTGATTTACTTCTAGTAGTTTCATTGTTCAAATATAAGTTATTTCTATAAAATGACAGATTTTAGTATCGTGCTTTGGGCAAATGTTCTAAGAGATTGCGTAATTTTACCCAAAACTTTTATCTTTTTACACAATGGCCATTTTATCAAAACGATGTTGTTGCTCAAATATTAATCAAGATTTTACGGCAATAAATTAATCATCAAATTTCAACTTTTCAAGAATGCAAGCCCTCAAAATATACAATACACTTAGTAGAGAAAAAGAATTATTTCAGGCCATCAATGCCCCAAATGTTGGGCTATATGTTTGTGGACCAACGGTTTATAATTATGTGCATTTAGGTAATGTACGTACTTTTTTGAGTTTTGATACCCTCTATCGTTACCTAACGCACATTGGTTACAAAGTGCGATATGTACGAAATATTACCGATGTTGGTCATTTAGTGGGCGATGGCGACGAAGGCGAGGACAAGATTGGCAAAATGGCCAAGCTAGAAAAACTAGAACCCATGGAAATTGTGCAACGCTACACCAACGATTTTCATAATGTGCTTAATCAGTTTAACCTTAGGCCACCAAGCATTGAACCCTCGGCCACGGGGCATATTATCGAACAAATAGAGACTGTTAAAACACTGATAGACAAAGGTTTGGCATATACATCGGGGGGGTCGGTTTATTTTGATATTAGTACTTACAACGATAATGGAGGAGAATATGGCAAACTTTCGGGTCGAATTATAGATGATTTACTGACCGAAACCCGTGAGTTGGACGGTGTGGGCGAAAAACGCAATGCCCTAGATTTTGCCCTCTGGAAACGTGCCTCGCCCGAGCATATCATGCGGTGGACATCGCCTTGGGGAGATGGTTTCCCTGGGTGGCATCTTGAGTGTACTTGTATGAGTACCAAGTACTTAGGCGAACGATTTGATATACACGGTGGCGGTATGGACTTGAAATTTCCGCACCACGAATGCGAGATTGCCCAAGGTAAAGGCAGTACGGGTATAGACCCCGTTAAATATTGGATGCACTCGAATATGCTGACGGTAAATGGGCAAAAAATGTCTAAATCGTTAGGAAATTCTTTTTTGCCAGCCGAACTTTTTGCAGGAAATCACCCGCTTTTGGAACAGGCATACAGCCCAATGACGGTGCGGTTTTTTATGCTCCAAAGTCAGTATCGGAGTACGCTCGATTTTTCAAACGATGCCCTCAAAGCCTCCCAAAAAGGCTATAAACGCATGGTGAATGGCCTAAAAATTGCAAGAAAACTTGTTTTTATTGAAAATCCAAACGCCCAGCCTTCGCAAAAGGACATAGACGAAACCCAAAAAGCGATTCAGGGCTGTTATGACGGTATGAACGACGACCTCAATACGGCCGTGGCCATTGCTCATTTGTTTTCGCTCTTAAAAGTCATTAATAAACTGTACCTAAACCAGTTAGAATCGGCAGCTTTGGGGCAAGATTTGTTTGATAACCTAATCAAAACCTTTGTGTTGTTTTTTGAAGAAATCCTAGGGTTGCAAGAAGAACCCACTGGCCAGCTAGACAACATGGCTCAGGGTTTGTTGGGGCTTTACAAAGAATTTAAAGAACAAAAACAGTACGATAAAATAGACCAAATTAGGGCGATATTCAAAGCCAATGGCCTGACAATCAAAGACATGAAAACGGGTATCGACTGGGCGTATGAGGAGTAGGTCTTCAAAAAATCAACTTCATATTCCTAAACCCTCCAAACCACCAATTGTATGCTTGCAGCCCATTACGACAAAAACCTAGGCACAAAACAAAAAGCCCTTAGAATAAACCTCAACAAACAAATTTATGGCTCTTTTGCCGAAATTGGAGCTGGGCAAGACGTAGCCGCAAATTTCTTTAAGTCGGGAGGGGCATCAGGTACTATCGCCAAAACGATGTCGGCTTATGACATGACCTTTTCCGATGCTATTTATGGTCCCGAAGAATCTGGGCGGTATGTGGTGGAGTCTCGGTTAATGAAAATGATTACCCACGAATACAATCTTTTGGACATTCGCCTTGCCCCAAGCCGTGGCAGTACCACTACGTTTTTTGCCTTTGCCGATACTGTTGTAGCCCTCAATTACCAAAAAAACAACGAGCCTCACGGTTGGATAGGCTTGCGGTTTCAGCTCGAACCCAACGGGGCGTATAACGACGTGGTTATTCACGTCAGAATGCTTGATAACGATAATATCCTGCAACAACAGGCCATTGGCGTTATTGGGGTCAATCTTATTTATGGTTGTTTTTATTATCATAAATCGCCCGAAACGCTTTTGGTTTCGCTCATGGACGACCTCGATGGCCGTATCGAAATAGACATGATACGCTTTAACGGCCCCGATTTCAAACAGGTAGATAACCGCCTGATGAGTTTGTATTTGGTAAAATATGGTTTTACGAATGCCGCAATTTTTGGAGCAGACGGCAACGTAATGCAGCCCTCGGAGATACTCTACAAAAAACATATTGTGATGCTTAGGGGGCGGTTTAGGCCCGTAACGTATGTAAACCTAGATATGCTAAAAAGTGGCGTAGAACAGTTTTTGGAAGACCCCAACGTAAACCCTGAAAAGGTAATTATACTATCCGAACTTACGCTGCATGACCTTCTGGCTGGCGAAAAAGACATAGATGAGCAAGATTTTCTTGACCGTGCCGATTTGCTATGCTCGCTTGGCCAAACCGTAATGATTTCTAATTATCAAGAATATTATAAGTTGGTTGCCTATCTTTCAAAATTCTCGAAACTGAAAATGGCTCTGATTTTAGGCAAACGAAACCTAGAATATATTTTTGAAGAAAAGCATTACGAAAAACTTTCGGGCGGAATTTTGGAATCTTTTGCTACGCTTTTTAGTAAAAATGTAAAACTACTGGTATATCCAATGCTGGCAAATGGCCTACTCGAAA
>JAYWHL010000028.1:0-5196 GCA_043777715.1 Cytophagaceae bacterium
GCCAATTTCCCCAAAAACCGCACAAAACCTTTGGGTACAACTTTTTTGTATTCGTACCAAAAATCAAACAAATCGCCCACCAACATTACCACTTGGGCATCGGGTTTGATAGCCTCTAGCCAAGCAATAATTTTATGTTCCCGTGTTCTGCTTTCTTCAAAATTAGGACTCCCCAAATGAAAATCGGAAGCAAAATAAATGGCCTTGTCAGAGGCAAGATTGATGACATTTAGGTTCATGGGGGTTTTGATTTGGTTAAAGGGATTTATTAGGTTAAGGGGGATTTGGTTAAAGGGGCAGGCGAAAAAGTAAATTTCAAACCTTTGTATTCTTTGTGCCTTTGTGGTAAAACAGAATTTGTACTGAATACTATTTATCAAAAACCTGAATTTCTAACCTTTGTATTCTTTGTGCCTCCGTTCCTTTGTGGCTAAACTAATAATTTGTAAAAATAAAAAAAAGCCCTGATAGAAATTTCTACCAAGGCTAAACTAAGGAAAATAGATGGATTTACCTAGTTCTTTTTATCACAAAAGGAATACATTTTACTTCACAACAATCCGAATACGTAACTACCAAGGGGCAACAGCCTTCGGTGGGGCAAGTATTATTGGTTGCCGTGTATGAATACGAACCCGCTTCTGTAATCAATAATTTATTACCAGTTTCAGCCAACTTTGTACCGTTTTTATACCAAACAATATTGGTGTATTGGCTTGGAATATTCATCTCTATTTGGTCGCCAGTGCATAAAGCCACAGGAACAGAAAAACAAACACGGTCTAAATCGTCTTCTCTATCGTTTTGATTGTTTGGCGTAGAATCAAAATCTATTTCGTTTTGTTTCGTGATTTCGGCCTGCAAATACGCAACTCCTGGTTGAATAACCCGCACAGAAATAACCATCGTAATACTTGCATTGGGGTTAATGTTGGGGGCTGCCCAAATTCCAGTTATGGGCGAATAAAACGAATAATTTGATGCCAAAAACTGAACATAATTAGTTGGTAACAAAGCCTTTAGTTCGATTCCTGTTGCAGCAATTCCACCTGTATTTTGAATCGTAATGGTATAATCTATCTGGTCGCCTAGGTTTGGATTTTTGTTAGAAACCTTAACGCTTACATTCAAATCGGGTTTATCAACCGAAGTTGTAGGTGTGCTTACGGTTGAGGTCGGTGGAATCGTAATTATTGGGGCATTTACGACTACATTTATCGTTGAAACCAGTCCCGTACACGTTGTACCTACATCGTACCTTACTGAATATGTGCCAGTTGCGGCATTGGCTACGATTGGATTGGCTAATGTTGAAGAAAAACCATTTGGCCCAGACCACATATACATTCCACCTGTTGAGGTTGTAGATGATGATAAATTCAAACTTGCACCTGCTGTAATTGGACTATTACTTCCCACCGTGGCCATAACGGCTGGCGAACAAGTTGGGGCAGGGGCATTTACCACTACATTTATCGTTGAAACCAGTCCCGTACACGTTGTACCTACATCGTATCTTACTGAATACGTGCCAGTTGCAGCAGTCGTGGCATTGGCTACAATTGGATTGGCTAAAGTTGAAGCAAATCCATTTGGCCCAGACCATACATACATTCCACCCGTGGTATTTGTTGATGATGAAAGATTCAAAGCACTTCCTGCCGTAATCGGGCTATTACTTCCCACTGTGGCCATAACGGCTGGCGAACAAGTTGGGGCAGGAGTTGAAGTTGGTATTACCGAAAGACTCGTTGTTCCAAAATCTGAAATGCAACCATTAGACTGAAAATTCACTGAATATACGCCCTGTGCGTTGGTGGTTACCGAAGTTAAAACAGGCGTTTTGAGGGTAGAACTAAAGCCACTTGGACCCGACCAAACATAATTACCTGTTCTTGTTGTTGGAGAATTGGCACTTAAATTAACCGTTCCGCCAGCATTAACCGTTGAGGGTGTTGCCGTTGCAGTGGGTGTTTGAATCGTAATACATTCGTTCAAACGTTCAAGATTCCATTCTGTGGCTTCGTAATAGCGAGTAGAAGGGTCGGGGTCGGTAATGTCGTAAGCTCCAATGGTTGTACTGGGCGTAGAAAGCGAATTAAACCAAGTTAATCTATAACAAGTCGTAGGCGTATTGGCTTTGAGGTCAAATTCAAGCACGGCAATTTTTTGAAAATTTTCGTTTACCAATTTGGGGGGTGTTGCTGGGGCAGTACCTGTGTAAGTGATATTCAAAGAAACTACGCCACTAGAGCCACTTTCTCCGCTTCCTTGGGTTGTCATTGCTCCGTAACCATTGTCGTTTGAAGGAGCTGCCGAAGAAAAAGCATCTTGACTAACGATTGTCTTGGCTGCGAAACTAATAACGGCAGGGTCGTAGGAAAATCTAAAGTTGGCATCGCTCAAATAAAAAGTAGAATCGGCACGTGAGGCTTTTATTTGGAGTTCTATCTGTACTTTATTGGTCGTACAATTGATAGATTTTGTAACGAATCTAAGGTCGTATTTACCTTTTTTTTGGGCAAAACTAGCTTGGGCGGCAAGTAAAAATATTAAGAGTAAAATTTTGTGGGCCTTCATATATTATTCAGTTTATTGAATTTCGCAATCAAAAATGGGTAAAGGGAAAAGAATTAGGGTCAAAGGTTAAGGACTAATTGAATAGTTTGCCGAGGATTGAAATAGTGAAATCGGCAATTAACTTACTGCTTTCTGCTACTTATGATTCTTAAAATCACTTAGGTACTCCCGAATATTTACCATTATTTATTCTCCAAAAAAGTAGGTCAGATGCGTTGATGTCGCCATCGAGGTTAAAATCAGCACTGGCATATTTCCCAAACAATCCAGAATTTAGCCTCCACTCTTGCGAATCGTTGGCGTTCAAATCATTGTTTTGGGCATTGTTTACCTTCCTTCCATCTCCTGCCATCATTACCCACTTGCCATTTGCCAATCTTTTTTGTCCGAATGAGTTCAAATTCGTGTAGGAATCTTGGAGCGTAAAATCAAAAGTTATCGTATTGTTATCGATACTTACAGGATTTTGAGTCATCACTGCCACATGATTTCTGTGTTCGATGACCAAATAATACGAAACCAAAGGGTCTAATTCTAAACAAGTATTGGGTAATAATTCTACTTTTCCATTATTTAGCAATAATCCTGCCAACCTTTTAATGGTACTTGAATTAGATATATTATCAGTTCTGAAACTAATCAAAACCCAGTCGGTAACGGTACTTGAATAACTATTGATAGCCTCTGTACCTTGATAATTCCAAGGGGCATTTTTGAAGGGTTGGCCTGCCTGTGTGGGTGTAAAAAGCGGATTTGTGGTAATTTGGCCTGGCAAAATATTAGCGTTATTTAGCTTGGTGGACATCAACCCTGTATTCTGACTATATGGACCTTCGAGAATTAATTTTAAATCAAGGCCAATACAAACACTATTCGGCGTGATTATTGCTAGGGTGGCCGTTACAGTGGCCTTACAACCGTCATTATTCTGCACAACAACTTGATATAAACCTTGATTATTGGAGCTAACTCCCGTTATTGAAGGATTTTGAAGGCTTGAACTAAAACCATTTGGGCCCGTCCATTGGTACGATGAAACATTTGGGGCATTGACTGATAAACTAACCGTTCCTCCGTTTTGAGAACTGACGGCATTTGTTATCGAATAATTACCCGAAAGTGTATTAACCCTTACATCAACGTTGGTCGAAGCCACATTTGCACAGCCATTGGTGGCCGTTACCGCTACCGAAAAATCGCCGATGTCATTAAAACTAGCTACTTTAGTAGGATTTTGAACCGTGGAAGTAAAACCATTGGCCGACGTCCAAGTATATGATTGGCCAGCCGAAACCGACAAAGCCAATTGATTGCCCTGACAAACAGGGGAATTAGAACTGGCAAGTAATTGCGGACTTGCTTTAATGTTAAAACTGGCACTTTCGTTGCTCGTGGTAGAGGGGTCTGCGGCCACAATCTTGAATTTATAATTTGCCCCAATCGTAAAATTATCGGGAATTTTGGCCGAAAGCGTAGAACCTGTTAAGGTAGAGGAAAGCCTTGCAAAATTTTGGCCGTTGGCATCTGATAAATGTAATTCAAAGAGGCTATTGGCCGCAAAAGTCCCCACACGACTAAAGCCAATTGTAAAAGTTGCCCCCGTACAAACGGCATTCCCAAACGAAGGCGTACCTATAGAAATACTATTGACAGAACCTTGAGAAGTAATGACTGTAACCGTGGCCGAGCCATTAAAAGCTCCATTTCCACATTCGTTACTCACCGATGCTAAGTTATAAGTAGTTGTGGCACTTGGGTTTACAACAATATTATGAGGATTATTGAAGGTGTTATTAACAGATTGGCCATTATTTAAAGAAAAACTAAAAGGAGCTTCGCCAATAAAATTAACACTTAGATTCGCCGAGGTATTGGCTTGAATACTTTGTGTGCCTGTGAGGGTTGCACTTGGAAGGTTTTTGACCACCACATTTACGGTCAAGGTAGAAGTACAACTACTTCCAGAAATAACAACCGAATAACTTCCCGCACGAGAAGTACTGATACCCACAATCGTAGGATTAGAAACATTGCTATTAAAACTCGGCCCAGACCAATTATAAGCACTCCCTCCTGATGCCGTGAACGATAAAGTACCGCCAGCACAAACAGGGCTATTACTCACTACACTGGCGTTACTTGCACCAATCACTACATTCACAGAAGCCGTTGCCCTACAACCTTGGTGTATTACCACAACATTATAAACACCAGAAGCCGCATTCGTAACGTTTTGAATACTAGCATTTTGCGTATTGGAACTAAAACTATTTGGCCCTGACCAGGCATAACTCTGATACGAAGCCGTGGCCGACAAACCCAGCGTTCCACCTGCACAAATTGGCCCATTGGCATTAGCCGCAACGCTTGGTGTTTCGCTAAAACTTGCTGAAACCGAAGCCGTATTGGTACAGCCAATATTAGTAACGGTGAGGGTATAAATACCTGTAATTGAAGGAGTTGCATTCTGAACACTAGGATTTTGCAAATTAGAATTAAAACCATTCGGCCCCGTCCAAGCATAAACAGAACCTCCACTCCCTGATAAATTAAGTGATTCGCCCCTACAAACTGGCGTGGTGTTGCCATTGGCCAAAGCATTTGGTTTTGGATTGA
>JAYWHL010000029.1:0-5190 GCA_043777715.1 Cytophagaceae bacterium
CAGTTTTTATATTTATGTACTTCGTCAATAATCAAGAGTTTGCCTCCCAATTTATGCCATTCTTCGGCAGTTTCTAAGAGATTTTTGGTATAAAACCAAAGGTAGTCGGCGGTAACGTATAGCTATTTACTAAGGTTTTGTGTTTTAAGGTATTGCAAAAGCATTGTTGTTTTGCCAACACCCCTGATTCCTTTGATGGCAATCATTCGTTGGTCAAAATCAATTTGATGATAGAGGTATCTTTTAAAATCTGAGGTTATATTTCTGAGTAAATTGTCTTGGCACGAAATGAGTTTTTCAATATTAATGTTTTGAATTGAATACAAATATATTTTTTATTTGTATTCAATTCAAAACAAAAATGTGTTTTAGGGATAATCTCTTGGCTTTAGTTTTTTTACTGATTGCGGTAATTGTACGAATACGACTTGACGAGGTTGTTGTTGGGGTCTCGGATGGCGATTAGGCGGCCTTGGCTGTCGTAACTAAAAGTATTGGTTAAGCTGTTAGGACTGGTGGTACTTAACATTCCAAAAAGTGGGTCGTAGGTATAGCTTTTTACTAAGGCATTGGCCAAGGTGCTTCTTAGTGAATTGGCTTTGTTGTTAATGTCGCTGCTGCTTAATAAAACACCCGAACCCAATGAGGCATAACTGGCATTTTGAACCTCTATCACGGGAAACAAACCCTTATAGCCCCATAAATAAGCCGTTTTGTTTTGAACCACATTGTTAGATATGCTTTGGCTTTCAACCAAATTATTATCTATATCATACAAAAACGACATTCTCCTTGTTAGGTTGTTGGGTACAACATTGGCCAATGGCAAAACAGGGGTATTTCCTGTATTTTGGGCGATGGGGACGGTTGTTTCCAGTAAGTGGACATTGGTAGCCAAACCTTGAGGGTTATATTCGGTGGCTTTACTACTAATTATTTTTCCGTTTACGAGTTGCCTTTCTCCAATTAGTTTATCATACATATTTTTGGCTACTAATTGGCCAATGATGGGGATAGAAGGGCTATAATCAGACGTATGGAAATATTGAGTTTCTAATGCTTTACCTGCACTGCTCGTAGTGGTGGTTTTTTTGAGTTTGAAATCTGCCAATGAATAATTATAATTCATCGTCCTTTCTATAAACTTTGTATCATCATTCATGTCATAATTTCGGCTGGTTTCGGAATCTAAGGCCCAAAAATCTGAATAGGTATAGTAGAATTTCTTGCCTATCATTTCTAAGGTACGAAAATTGACAGAGAAGGTGGCCGAAGCGTTGGTAGTGTTGATAATTGAAGTAAAAAATTGTTGTTGCGTATAACTAGAACTACCATTATTATAAATCACGATATTTGTTACGGTTGTTTCTCTATCAGTCGTTGTAGCAGTTGCTTGTGTAGTATTTGCCGTAACTATGGTACATGAATTAAATTTCTGAAATTTCATACCAAGTACTGGCAACGAGGCTTTTTTGCTATATGTCTTCAAACTTTGTTGTACTTTTTTTCCGTCCTTGCTACAAACAGTAATGCTTTCTAATAAACCATTACTGTTACTAAAATTGGTATTGGGTGAATTTGGCAAAAAGGCAGATAAATCTATGAGGTCTGACTGGTTTTTGAATTGATAGACACTAGCCCCAACTAAACCATTTTGGGCAATATTGGTGGTATCAATGCCTTCAAAAACTACTACACGGTCATAGCCAACCAAATTCCCTTGAGCCGAAGACCCTAAAGGTATGGTTGGGGCAGATTCTACATTGTAACTGCCCCAATCGGCCAATTTACATCCATTCACAGTTAGAAATGGCCCAGTTGTTTTTTCATAAAAACCATAATAGATAACTTTTGACATCAGTTTACCGCTACCACTGCCATCAGCATTTAGATAACGATAGTTTACGGTTTTTGCATTGCTTGTAAGTGGGTCTTGCACTATTTTTTTGATACGCAAACCACCACCCATTTTTTCGCCACAGGTATTGGTACTGGTAAGCACACAAGGGCTTTTTACAAAAAATACCGTAGCCGATAACGAAAAACGGTCTTTTAATTTTGCGGGTAAATCTAAACCACTGTATAGTTGCAAAGTATAAGTGCCAGGTTGTAATAAAATGTCTGGGTCAGCAACCACTATTTGTGTATCCGACGATTCTTTTGGCTGTATGTTTATGCCACAAGGGTTTTTACCCTTGTCTGGGCGACAATTAAGCCAATTACCAAAAAATATGATTCCATCGCTTACTGCACCGTTTTTGCTAATGGCACTTAGCACTTTGTCTTTGTATAAACTATCTATCAAATTTTCTGTTTGAGCAAGGGTCATGCTAGTATTTGTCCCTTGGCCAATCCAAGTAATGGTGCTTCGATACGCCACATACGTCGGTTCGGTAATGGTAAATGTTTTGGTTTTTGTGCCTGCATAAAAAGGCGAGGTAGATACTTTTACTTCGGTTTCTTCTAGGTCGGCCTCATTAGAAAACATTCTACTTCTATTAGAAACAGGGTTTACTTCTATTTGCTGTACGATAACATCAATGGCAAATTTACTAGCCAAATTGGCAGGCAAGGCATTACCGCTATTGATAACCAAATCATATTTTTGGTTGGGATAAAGTTCAAGGCTAGTAGAATTTACCTGAAAGGTTCGGTCTTGGGCAGGGCCGACAGGAATATCATTTATTTTGTAGCAATTAGGCCCGATGCCTGTTTTGCAATATTTCCAATCGGCCAACGAAACGTCTGTACCCTGCAAAGTGGTTAAGGGGGTGTTGGGTGCACGTTCGATAGAAATTCCCGCCAATAAAAGACTTAAATCCAACCCGTTTAAGGCTGCCTCGCAGTCTGCTAATGGACTTGTGTCTATACACCTAATCGTAGCTTTAAACGATATTTTGGTTGGGTCGCTTACGTAAAAGGTCTTTTTGAGTGGCGTTACCGTGTTATAGGGGCTGGTGTGTAACTCAAAAGAGGTACTTAGTTTTTCGCCTTCGCCCACATAGGGAGGTATTTTTTCAGTTTGGTAGCGGTGGGGTTCATATATGTAGCTAGTACTGCCCTTGGTGGGATAGATAATCTTGGTTAAGATACCCGCTTGCATGGCCAAAGCATCAGGTTTTTTGTTGGCAGGTTTGGTAGTATTGTCCGTTTCTTCGGCAAAGTTTTTTAGGCTGGCAACTCCCAAACTGGTTGTACCATTGGGATAATCTTGCCCTTTCTGAAAACTGGTTTGAGGCAAGGGCGAAGTATTGGGTATGAACGAAGCATTATAAAACCCCCAATAATCTTGGTCGAAAGAATTTTTGGCAGGTAGCACCTGAGGGTCATATTCAAAACGGTGTACTTGGTCGCTTTGGGTTAATGACAACAAACGAAGCCGTTTTTGGGCAACTTCGCCTCCTGCATTAAAATAATCTTGGCCTAGGATATAGGTTATTTTGTTGGGCGAGGCCGTATGCGAAATTTCTATACTAGATAATTTTTGAGGAAGTTTTACGGAAGTATAATTACTCAAACTTGTTTTTACGAGGTCTTCTCTGTTGCTAGTATTAAATTTAACAGAACCGTCTCCAAATTTTATTTCTTTGAGATAGATGTCTTTATTGATACTGGCCGAAACTGTATAAAAAGTCTGTAATTTGGAACCTGTAACTGAACACTGTGCACGGCTGTCGGCATTAAAATTGCTGAGTGAAAAATAGTTAGGTATTGTCCTAGACATTCCTCTCGCTACTTGGCTTTGGGTGGCATATTGGCTGGCATCGTCATACACAAAACTAACCACAGACCCAATCGGAGATTCTATCTTGCTTAAATACCAACCTGTGATAGATTTGATAGTAATGTCAGGATCATTTTCTGGTTTTCCCAAATTTATCCATAATTGCGTTTCGGCTAAGGTAAAGGTGTTTGCCGTGGCGGTAGTGGTAAACGAATATTCTTTAACATCAAAGGTATAAACAAAGCCTTGTTCGTCTATTATTTTCCATGAACCTTTGTTGCGAGTAGTACCCGCCCAACTATAAATAACCTGCATTTTAGACTTGGCCAAAAGCGTACCTCGTAGCTCTGTATCCACACCGTTGTTTGGGTTTTGTTCCAAAATAAACTTACCCGAAAAACCACCCATGTTAAAATAAAAAACATCGGGTTCGGCATCAATACTGCCATTGCAATTGCCTTGTATAAAATTGACATAGACGTTGGGCGATGTGCGGGCCTGATATTCGGTGGGCATATTGGGTACAAAGGGATAACCTGTTTGATTAAGCGATAAATCGTCTATACCTCTGATGGTACGGGTAATGACCCCACCTGCATTGAGGCTCCAGCCCAAACCCACCCAAGAGGCTTCTTGTTCTACCTTGATACCTGCGGCATGATAACTTAGCGAAATGGGTACTTTGATGTCTCGGTACGAGACTGTATAAAGTGGCAAAGCGATGTCTGGAATGCCTGTGTAGGCACCCGTAGGGATAGCACCATAAATGCCTAATGAACTGGCATTGGGCGAAGGGCCCACTACCGCAGGGGCTTTGCCTGTTTGTTGTGCAATAGCGGTATAACAAAGCCCTAAGCATAGGGCCATAGATAAGATTTTTTTCATTTTTATAAAGATTATTAGGGTGGTTTTTTACTTACGATTCCATTTGGTAATAAACAATGGAGGGCTAAAAGCTGTTTGAGAAAAGGTTATTTTCTGAGTATCGCAAACATAAGAATGAGTCCCTATTTGTGAGAAATAACTCATAATATAACTTGTGTATGTTGGTTGTTGAACAGGTTCGGCACTACCAATGGCATAAGAGGTAGAAATACCAGAAAAAGTGATTTTTTGATCTGTCGAAATACTATAATTTACGCCTAGCCTGATGGTATAGCCTGCCAAATTTGTTTTGGCCGTTGGCAAAACGGTAAACTTTACAAGCCCCGTATTGTTGTCATAGAGGGTCATGGTTGGGGCCGATTCAAAAAAGTTAGTGGTATAAGCTGGGTTGGCTATCGTACTTAAATCACCCTCCCACGTACCAACATAGCAGGGAGCCTCGGGAGTACTGTCTTTCTTACAACCTGCAAACAGGCCAAGGATAAGGGCAAAAATGAGTAGTTTTTTCATGCGTTTTTTTTGTTTTTTTTGATTATGGTTTATTTTGTTGTTAAAGCCTAAATATACAAATTTTAAGTGCT
>JAYWHL010000030.1:0-5164 GCA_043777715.1 Cytophagaceae bacterium
ACAGGCAATGTAATGTTTGCCACCACCGTACCTGACGAGCTATTAGCTCCTGTATTGGCAATATTAATAATATAATTTCCTGATGTTGAGGCTGTTAAAGCCGTTGGCCCTGCGATACTAACTGATAAATTGATGCTAGGGCTTGCTACGGCTACAATGTTTATATTTTGGTTATAATTATTATTGGTGGTATTGCTTTCGTTGGGCGTGCTTACAGTTCCTGATACATTTACGGTTGTTCCTGCTATGCCCGCACTTGGCATTAACAATAGCGTTAATGGATTTGCAAAGGTGTTAGCCGCTATTGCTCCCGTATAATTACAGGCCACTGTGGTTGTGCCATTGGCCAAGGCCGTTGGGTTACAAGTCCAATTAGTACCCAAGTTACTCATATAAGTTACTCCTGCTGGAATGCTGATGCTCGTATTGATTGCCCCCGTGGTAGGGCCATTGCCTACATTACTTAGATTAACGAGATAATTTCCTGCAATACCTGCCGTGAGCGATGTTGGCCCAGAGATGCTTGCTTGTAAATCGGGTTTGAGGGTAATAACCGCCTGTACGGGTAGGGTAATGGTAAAATTATTTCCCGAACCGTTCGTGATATTAGGGGCATTTACACTTCCCGAAATCGTGATGTTTGTACCCACCGTACCTGCCGTTGGCCGAACCGTGAGGGTAAGTGGCGTGGCCGTGCTGTTTGGAGCAATAACCGTTGTGTTGCTACATAACAAACCTACCGTGCCGTTGCTCAATGGCGAAACATTACAGTTCCAGCCTGTGCCAGCCACACCGTCTAGGTCGATTCCATTGGGCAATACTAGGTTTACTTCTACCTTGCCTGTGGTGGGGTTTGTGCCTGTGTTGCTTACATTTATGACAATGTTACTTGTTGCTGATGGACTAAGATTTGTTGGCCCAGTAATGCTACTAGACAAACCAACAGGCGTGCCAATGGCTATAATGTTTACATTCTGCGAAAAGCCCTTGTTGTTTGTTCCAGCTTCGTTTGGCGTGGCCAACACGCCCGATAGTATGATATTTGTACCACCCAAAACTGCTGTTGGCGTTAGGTTTAGAATAAGTTCTGGTGCAGAAGCATTGGCGTTTATCACTCCCCCATACCCACACGTAAGCGATGTGGTGCCGCCCACTGTGCTAGGCGTGCAAGCCCAACCGCTGCCCGTTGCTCCGTTAAAGGTCATGCCACTCGGCAAGGCGATGGTAGCGGTAATATTTCCCGAAGTTGCCCCCGTGCCTGCATTGGTTACATTTACTTGATAATTTGCTGGGGCATTAACCGTCATGGCACTTGGCCCTACTATCACGCCTTGGATATTTGGTTTGTTTACGATAACCGTTGTTAATGGAAACGAATTAGAAAAAGGATTCACACTCCCCCCTCCGCTCGATACTAGATTTCCTGAAATAACCAACGTATTGTTTGGCGAAGAAGCAGGAACATTCATGTTGATAATCAATGGACTTTGGCTACCCCCCGCAGGTATCGGATTGGTATTGGTGCATAACAAATTTGCCCCCGTCGTACAAGTCCAGCCCGTACCCGAAAAACTATTATAAGCCGCCCCTGCTGGCAAAACGATAGACATTACCGTAGAACCCGTATAGATGGCCGAACCCGAATTGTTGGCCGTAAAGGATAAATTAATAGGATTGTTGGCTGTAATATTGGCAGGGCCAGTAATTTGTACATTTACATTACTGATATTATTACCTTGATTGTTAATGGCTATCGTATTTGAAAAACTATTATTGGCGATATTAACTTCGCCACCGCCACTTACCGAACCAGTCATCGACACCGAGGCCGCCGCACTGGCATTGGCCGTAACATTGAGCGTGAGTAAATTACTCGTCATTATATTGATACTAGCCGATGTGCTACAACTTACATTGGTGTTGCCATTGGCCTGTGCCACTGGCAAACAAGCCCAACCTGCACCCGAAAAACTGTTATAAACTATGCCCACTGGCAAAATCGTATTTACTGTTATTTGTCCTGTACTAGCTCCAAGCCCCATGTTGTGAACATCAATGGTATAGGCACTTGCCGAAGCCCCAACGCTCATACTACTAGGCCCTGATATACTGGCCGTGAGGTCGGCTACGGCACTTGTGTTGCCACATTCGGCCTCTCCGCCATAATTGGCTATATAGGCATTATCAAAACCTGCCCCCAACACCGTCATCTGATTGCCTGGGTTTGTGTTTTGTGAATTTGGACGCCTGAAAGGGTCGGTATTGTTATCAAACAAAGCGATTGCCCCTGTGCAATTTCCACTATTTCTGAATGAAAAAAGTTCTATTTCTTCGTTGGCTAACATATCAAATATGATGGCACTGCCACTACCATTAAAGCCAAACGAAAGATAATCTTTGCTTGGGTTTTCAACAGGTGGGGCATCAACCCTAGAGTTTAGGTTCCAAATCATTTGATTCGTCCCAACGGTTTTTCCCTGAACATTCGTAGGCTCAAATTTATTAGCCCCTGTGCCTGTGGGTACTACCAACGTTACTTGGGCGGTGGCTATTCTGGCACGGTTAGATTTATATTCCGTAGCTGACTTCATATAAACCCGATAGGTTTTTTTGTCGGAGTCTATGCCTACTCGATAAGAAATCTGGGCGGTGGCAGTATAAGCAAACGTCAGGCACAAAAGCATCGTTTTAATGACCGACTGTAAGGTACAAACTGATTTCATAATTTTGATAGTAATAATTGATTGTAATGTTACAGATAGCTAAATATCAAAAACAATGCCACAAATTCAAACGCTAATTTGAATCTGTGGCATTTTTAAATCAATACGCTGATAATCAACTATTTAAACCTAAACACAACACTATCTTTATCAGAAAAAAAATATTTTTACGATGATTGCCTTACCAATTTACGATGATAAACTTACCGAGGTATGTTAAGAAAACACTTCCTTAAAAATATAATTACCCTACCATTTTTATTTCATTACGCTTAATTTTTGAGCCTTGCCTACCCTGGCACCATCTCTTTCGATAAATACCAAGTAGTTACCAACGTTCAAGCCTTCTACATTCAAACTGGTACGAAATTCGCCCGCTTTGGTTGCTGATTTCTCACGTAAAACCTCTCTGCCCGTTGTGGCATCTACTATGCTCAAAAATACATCGCCCGTGGTTTCGTCCGAAAGATTTACCCACGATACCGTAGTTTTGTCGGCGGCTGGGTTTGGATACAAACTTTGGATAATGAGTTTTTCGGCAGATTTTGCCGCCATCATATTCCCAGCATAAGCATTGATTTGGCCATAACCCAATACGCTGATGTGGTTTTTGATGTTAAACTCACTTTTGGCAAATTTACCCAGTTCGTCCGAACTATTATCAACTAGGGTTACTTCGCTAGGATTTGAATTACCATTTTTGAACGAAAACATGGCAATTTCTTTACCAGCTTCAAACTTAACGGCCTTTGTGCCATACGTTTTTAGACCAAACGAGATATAATCATAACCCGAAGCTCCGTCTGGGCGGCGAAGTACCGAACCTTTGTCCCATTCTACGTCTTTTACAAGTGATTCTACGTTGGCCAAAGAAAAATTTTCGTCCGATTTTACCCTAACCGTAACCTGTGCCGTACCGATAATAGAAAGTCTATCAGCGATGGCTTTTTCGGGGATAAAACTCACTACGTAGTGGTCTAGGCTGGCGATACGCTCAACCTTAAATTTGATTTGGGCATTGGCTGAGGCCGAAACTAATAAAGCCGAAACGCCAAGCATGGTTGCTATTTTTTGTAGTTTTTTCATATTAATCGTTGTTAAAAAATTGGAATATGTTAAAAGTTTTTATTTTTTGTTTAAGCCTCCTAGATTTCAAAAAATCTAGGAGGCTTAGGTAAACTAAGGCAAATGCTGACGGATGATGAAGTTGGCCAAGAAATTAAGGTTTTCGGGGTGTGTAACCACATTAAAGAAAATCAAATCCACCTCATTGTCTGGGCCTTGGAATACGGTTTTGCCATCTAGGTTGATGTCGGCACGGTTATAGCCTTGCAACAAGAAGTTAGCGGCTTGGCCAAAATTTCCTGCATTGATAATTACTTGGAAAAACGCAGGATCAACGTCTGACGATGGCCCTTGGAAAATAATTTGGTCGTCGCCATTGGCATTACCAGCCCACATACCTACTCGGTTGCCTAGGTTGGTGGCAGGGAAATTGCCAAGCCCTGGTTTTCTGTAAATATTACCCATTGAGGTTAAGTCTATCATTGGCGAAGCCGCCCCAAGATTTACCAACCCAGCCGACATAATACCTAAGTGGTTACGATGACGCAAAGCCACATAATAATTACCCGAACTTATACCTTGAAAACTAATTCCCGTTGTACCGTTACTTGGATTTACAACATCACCATCTCTTTGGATAAGCGCAGCCGTTGCTGCCACTATCTGGTCGGGATTGTTGGCGTTGCGTAGTTCTACCAATACCCAGTCCACAATGGCATTGTCGCCTGTTACGGCCAATACCGCTTGGGTAGTGCTTTGGTTGCCGTTATACAAATAGGCTTGTAGGCCATGGAGGCCATTGTTGTAAGGTTGTTGCAAAGGTATCATGCCACGCTCTCTGAGTCTGTCGTTCATCAAGCCCGTTGCGTTGTTGTACGAACCTTGCATCATAGCCTTGATAGACAGCGTGGTTGCACCAGCCGCTACCACTCCTATATAATTGAGATTAGCACTGTTATTACTAATATTTGACTCGTTGGCGGCTTGGGTCAATGTAGCCGAAAACACAGGATTTACAACCCCTGCCGCCGCCAACATTGGCATAATCGGTATTACTAAAGTCGAAGCACTGGCAACCCCAATGCTATTTCCATTAGTACAGTTGATGAGCGTACCCGATGTGTTACAGTTCCAGCCGTTGGTCATAAAACTGGTAGGGTTTGTTGTAAAATTACTTGGCAAAGTAATATTAAGACTAAGCGTACCACTAGAGGCGGCATTGCCAATATTCAACATTTGCAAACTCATGTTAGAGGTTTGGCCAGCCATTAAACTAAAACTCTGTGATGGAAACGAAACGGCCAAGTCGGCAATGAAGGCTTGAACCACACCGTTGTAGTTAATCGTACCCGTATTGTTATTGGTTATTACCTCGC
>JAYWHL010000031.1:0-5145 GCA_043777715.1 Cytophagaceae bacterium
GTTTGCTTGCCAGTCCATTGCCTAGCCACGGCCAAACAACTAAAATTGGACAGCGTAGCCCCTGTAACAAAGCCTCCAAAAAAGGTTTTGGGCAAATCAAAAAGTTCTAACAACAATTGAATAGTTTCTAATTCTATCCTTGCCGATACATCGCCTTGGCCATTGATTCCTTGCGAATTTTGGTCATAAATCCCTGACAGCCAGTCGCCTACAATGGCCGCAGGAGTGGCACCACCCGTTACAAAGCCCCAGTACCTTGGCCCAGTGCAGGCCATGATGATAGGCTCGAAACGTTGGTTAAAATCTTGTAAAGCTGCCATCGTTCCTGTACCGTTTTGAGGTAATGACTGAAAAACACCCATGGCTTGTGGCGTAGAAGTTGGCCGAGTTGGCAGGTTTTTCAGAAAGTCAAGTCCTTGATTTTTAGCACTTTCAAAAATAATATCTATATCTCGGAGGTCGTTTTGTAGGGTTTGGTGCATAGGCAGTACGAGTAAGTGAATTAAAGAACTTAGGTTCAACTATGTTTTATACGGGTTGATTATTTATTAGATTCTGAATGTATCTTGAAAGTTCATGGAAGGCTTCGGACTGGGCGTCCCCCTAGCGAAGCCTTCCATAATGCCGTATTAATTGTTGAAAAACCAAAACAAACAAACCAATAGCCTTATCTGGTCATTAAATAAAGCGGATTTGTTTGCCATGATTTTTTGTCTATTTCATAAATCAAATGTTCTTTGTAGGGGCCGTCATAATAACTTTTATCGGTAGGTTCTGCTTGGATAGCTCCAATTTTGGCAATGGCTTTTTGCGAAATAATATTCGTGTCTCTGATATGAAAAATCACTTTCACCAAAAAATTCATGGCGTGGTTTATCAGCAATGTTTTGATACTGGCGTTATAGGCAGTTCCCCAATATTGTTTAACCAAAAAAGTATAGCCAATACCAACCGACTTATTATCAAAATCTAAATCATAATAAGTAGAAGAACCAATCATTTGGGCAGTTACTACATCAAAAACCACCATAGCCCCACCAGAGGCCATGATACCGTCAAAATAACGTTTGAATCCTTCCAATTCGTAGCGTTGGGTATCGGGGTGGCCAGCCCAAATGGCGGGGTCGGAACCTGCGGCAAATAGTGCCTCGAAATCGGTTGATTGCAGGGGTCTTATGCTTACCAAATGGTTAGATAAAGTGGGTTGTAGGTCAAAAATCATGGTGAAGAAACTGCCCTTGCTGGCAATGGGGCTGGTGTTGTATAATTTTCCGAGCATCTAAACTACAAAAAAAATCAGCAAAAATCAACTAGAAAATGACCAAGTTCTGTGTTTGTTCGGAACAAAAAGTATTTTATTGGGTTTTTAAAATCAAGACTGATTAAGTAATTTTACCAATAATTCAATCAATATTTTTAGACAAACTTGTAAAAACGCTTTACTTACATGAAAAAAATCTTAGTATTTGCCCTTTATTGTTTACTACCAATTTTTGCTTCTGCACAAACCGACACCACCAAAACCAAGACAGAAGAGATTGATTTTGATGCCTTTGGCGATGCCGACGACAAAAAAGTACAATCTTATTGCACACAAAAAGTAAATTATTTGTCGCCTACCAAACTCATTTCGCTTGGTTACGAAAGTCAAGTGCCTTTTCATCTTATGTCCACGGCTGCCAGTAATGGTAAATTGAGCGAAACCCACGTAAATTCTTTTGCAGGGCTACGTATTGGCCTAAATGCCCCCTTAATCTCAAAATCAAATCTGATTATAAACCTTGGTTTGTCGTTTTGGAATACTCAAGTTTCGTTACAAAACCCCGAAAGGTCGCCTTTTTTCGAGCGTATCAATTCGCTTAATAGTACAGGGCTAAACCTCACTACTTTTAAGCCCCTAAACGACAAACAGTTTTTGATTGTGCAGTTAAATACCGACCTAAACGGCAATTATTCAAACCTTGGCGGCAGCACTTCCAAGGCCATAACTTACAGTGGTACAGCTATTTATGGTTGGAAAAAGAATGATAATTTTATGTGGGGACTTGGCCTTACCCGTACCTATCGGGCGGGGCAGTTGTTACATATTCCTGTGCTTTTATACAACCGTACTTTTAACAATAAATGGGGCATAGAAACTACTTTTCCTGCCAAGCTAAACCTAAGACGAAACTTTAGCACTACGTCCTACCTGATGCTGGGCTATGAACTAGAAGGAAATGCTTTTTATGTTGGACAGGTCAATGCCTCGGACGTTTTTTTGAGAAGAGGGGAATTAAAACCAAGGCTTACTTTCGAGACCAAACTGACGGGCTTTGTGTGGTTATCGGCCCAAGCGGGGATTAGATACAACTGGCGTTTTGACGCTTTCAGTACTCAAAATCCAACTGCAAACGAAAAGCCAATTTTTGCAAATACAATTGGTAATCCTTTGTATTTTAACGTGAGCTTAAACTTTGTTAGTCCTTAAAAACAACGATACAGGTACATTAAGTTGCCATTGGCCGTACTGCCGACACTCGGTATTGGCTTGAAATACAGGAAATTACAAGATTTAAACACTAATTATCTGAGTGCTGGGACAATTTTACAAAATATAGCATAACACAGAGATTTGTCTAAGAATATTGCTTTCGCAAAGGTGGTTGGTCTAGGCGACCCCGTGAGCCACCAACCACGGAAAAGAAACCTTTGTGTTATTTGTTTCTTTGTGGTTTATGCAATTACCTAAAAACAAAAAGGGTATAAAAGAAATCTCGTCTTTTATACCCTTTTTTAGTGCTAAAACTTAGGTTTATGCTTTCTTGATTTGCCTTTTCCAAACATCGGTACGCCCAAAGAGGGATACTCCAACAAAACCACGAACTTCTAGCGTATTTTCGTCAATCAATTTCATACTGCAAGAATAATCCGAACCCGTTTTGGGGTCGTATATTCGCCCATCTTCCCATTTATTATCTCCCTTAAATTCAAAATCACGGAGGTTTTCTAACCCTTTCAGTGGGCGACTCTTCAAATTTGCTTCGGGATTGTTAATATCCGTCCTTGGCTTGCCGTCAGGGTCGTTGGGTACTTTTAGCCATACCAGCTTGCCAAAGTATTTCTCCCCTTTTTTATAAACTTGAATCAAGCCTGTGCCTTCGCCGTTTTTCCAAACGCCCAAAATAGCGTCGTTTTGCTGTGCAAAAACATTTGAAGTAACAAAAAACAAAACGACTAATGATAATTTTACGCTTCTTAACATTTTTAATAAAATTTTAAAGGTTATTTTTTGAAATTAAGAACGAAATTATTCTCGATTTGTTTAATCCGACCTAACGATTTTTATTTTTTTGGTTTTAGTTTGATTAATGATGCGTGGCACGCCTATACTTTTGTGATAATGTGATAACAAGGCGTGCCACGCATATCACTTATCAGCATCGTTATCTAAGTCAATCATTTTCCAAAATCAGATATTCTCTAATATTTCAGAAATCTTATCTATCTCTTCAAAAGTATTGTAATAATGTGGGGATAGCCTAATGGCCCAATCCACGTTTTTCTTTGCAAAATCTATCAGGGCATAGTTTTTATGGGCAACCGAAAAATACACCTCATGCCTTTTCAGATAATCGTTCACGGCCGTTAAATCTTTGCTCTTAACACTAAATGTCAGAATATTACAAAGTTCGGAACCTTTATCCAATAGTTGTATTTTCCGATTTTCAGTCAAATTAGCCCTAAGCCTAGCCATCAATTGCTGATTACGAGTTTCTATTTGTTCAATACCTACCTGATTAGCATACCTCAGGGCTTCGGTCAGGCCAATTACCGAGGCCGAAATTTCATTTATTTCAAATCTTGTGGCATCGGTCTTAGGTTCATAGCCCTCTATGCTTGTCCATGTAGCCCCTCGCCTATCTATAAAAAGTGGCTCTAGTCCCGCTTCCAAAACCCTGTCGGATACATACAAAAAGCCTGTTGAACGTGGCCCACGCAAAAATTTTCGGCCTGTGGCATTCAAGAAATCACAGCCGATTTTCTGAACATCTACGTCTCGCTGCCCCACCGACTGGCAAGCATCTAGCAAATACCAAACCTTGTATTTTTTACAAATTTGGCCAATGGCTTCGGCATCTTGTATCAATCCCGAATTAGTCGGAATGTGCGTAATGGCCACCAAAACGGGCTTGTGTATTTGGATAAGTTGCTCAAAATCAAGTAAATCCAAATCACCATTATCCGTATTTTTTGCTCGAATGAGTTTGATACCCAAGCGTTTTTGCATTGATAAAAACGTAATATGATTCGAGATATAATCATCGTCGGTTGTCAGAATACAGTCGCCAGCCACGAAAGGTATCGCCGACATCGCCTTATTAAAAGCATCGGTAGCGTTATAGGCATAAGCAACGTTTTGGGGTTTGCAGTGTAACAACTGGGCCAGTTCGCTATATAAAGTTTGGAGAACGTTGGCCTGTTGGCGGGCTAGTTCATAGCCCCCAATTTGCTCCTCTTGTTGTTGATAGGCCGTCATTTTTTCGAGTACAATTTTAGGCGGCAAAGCACAGCCCGCACTATCCAAAAAAAGTTTGTTGGTACAGCCCAAAGTATCTTGCCTGATAATGTTTATGTCCATATTGGTTTTTTTAAATTTCGTTTGATAGATGATTCAAATATTCATCTATTGCTATTTGGTTTCGTTTGTAATAAATCCATTTGCCAATTTTGGTAGCTGTGAGTAGGCCAGCATCTTGCAAAATCGACAAATAAAAGGACGTTGTGGACTGCGAAAGTCCTGTTTTTTCATGAATTTTACCCACACAAACACCCATTTCAAAACCCTGCACCAAAACATGAGGCGAAAAATTAGCCTCGGGATTTTTGAGCCAGTGCATGATGTCTAGCCGAGTTTTGTTAGAAAGTGCTGCCGTTATTTTAAGAATATCCATCGTTGATAAGTCAAGCCACAAAGATAAAACATTTCGATAATATTCGATATGTTTTGTGAAATTGAACGCAGATTTATGAAAGAAATGCTTAGTACTAGACAATTCCCAATTTCGCCTCATCCGTGCGACGGTCGCCCAACCCTTCTCCAAAGAAGAAGGACTTTTAACCAATTCTGTATAGATACCATAGCATTTTACAAAATTGTCAAGT
>JAYWHL010000032.1:0-5140 GCA_043777715.1 Cytophagaceae bacterium
AAGCCTTTACGAATTCATTTATACTTAAAGATAGGGTGGGGTTATTTTGATTTAGAACAAAAAAAAGTCGTGCTACCTGAAAAAAGAGTAACCAAATAAGAAAATAATAAAAATGAAATCTAAACTTTTTGACGTTGTCCATAGACACAAAATTACAAATTAATTGTAGTATTTAACGACCAAGGTGTTTTCTGACCTAGAAATTAAGTTACTCAATCAAAAATCGACTATTTTTCTACAAAAAAAGGCTTTCATTACGAAAGCCTTTTTTTGTGAATATATTTTAGGAATTAATCAACCGTTTTTACGGTTTTGATAATTCTAGCTGCTACTTTATACGGGTCAGCGGCCGAGTTTGGACGACGGTCTTCTAACCACCCTTTCCAGCCTTTTTGAACTGCTGCGATAGGAATACGAATCGAAGCCCCACGGTCAGAAACGCCATAAGAGAAAGTATGAATAGACTGAGTTTCGTGTTTTCCTGTCAAACGCAAGTGGTTGTCGGCACCGTAAACGTCGATGTGTTCTTTGATAACTGGAGCAAATGCCTGACAAATTTTGTCATAAGCCTCTTTGTTTCCAGCAGTTCTGAGGGTCGTGTTTGAGAAATTGGCGTGCATTCCAGAACCATTCCAGTCGGTATCTCCCAAAGGCTTGCAGTGGTAATTTATCCATACACCATATTTTTCGCCGATTCTTTCAAGCAAATATCTTGCTACCCAAATTTCGTCTCCAGCTTGTTTTGCACCTTTCGCAAAACACTGGAACTCCCATTGGCCAGCGGCTACTTCGGCATTGATACCCTCAACATTCAATCCCGCTTGTAAACAAGTTTCTAAATGTTCTTCAATAATCTCTCTTCCATAAGCGTTTTTAGCACCTACTGAACAATAATAAGGGCCTTGTGGGCGTGGGTAACCATTGGCAGGGAAACCAAGTGGCAGGTTAGTTTCGTGGTCGTATAAGAAATATTCTTGCTCAAATCCAAACCAGAAATCATTGTCATCGTCTTCAATCAAAGCTCTTCCATTCGACTCATGTGCATTGCCATTGGCATCTAAAACCTCACACATTACCAAATAGGCGGGTGTTCCTAATTTTGAACGCTCTGGGTCTTTACAAATAAAAACAGGCTTCAACTGGCAGTCTGACGAACCACCTGGGGCTTGTTCGGTTGATGAACCATCAAAAGACCACATATCGCAATCTTCTAGTTTTCCACTAAAATTATTTTCGATTTTTGTTTTGCTACGAAGGCTTTGTGTAGGCTTGTATCCATCTAGCCAAATGTACTCAAGTTTTGCTTTTGCCATGATTTTTGAACTGATTATTTAATATTTGTTTATAAAAATTGATTTCGACCACAAATATAATCCACTAAATTGAATTTTAACAAGAATTTCAGTCTTTTTTGGTTAATATCAATCTCAATCATTAATTTCTTGATTAATTACAATTTATTCTAAAATTATCAATTTATTCACAAACCAAGGCTTTATATTTCCGTGCATTATTACAATTCCAAGCTAATTATTCATAATTTTGTTTTTTATAAAAATTATTCCCAAAAATGGCAATTTCAAGATTCAAGGCTTTAGAGTTGGCACAAAATCGCCAATCGGTTTCTGTAAAACTCCCCCACGAAAAAGTTACAGATTATTTTGCAAGCATGACTTTCTCTGACGAAGTGATGCGGTCGTTATTAAGTCCCGAAGCCTACATAAAAATCACAAATGCCATACAATCTGGCTCAAGAATAGACCGAGAAGCCGCCGACGAAGTAGCCGCAGCCATGAAATCTTGGGCCATTTCAAAAGGGGCTTCACACTATACCCACTGGTTTCAGCCCTTGACTGGGGCTACTGCCGAAAAACATGATTCCTTTTTTGACATCACGGCAAGTGGAAAGGCCGTTGAAAAATTCAAGGGTTCAGCATTAGTTCAGCAAGAACCCGATGCTTCTAGTTTCCCCTCTGGCGGGATTCGTTCTACTTTCGAGGCACGTGGCTACACTGGCTGGGACCCTTCGTCGCCTGCTTTTATCATGGAAAACGTGGCGGGTACTTCAACGCTTTGTATTCCTTCGGTCTTTGTGAGTTACACTGGCGAGGCCCTAGATTTTAAAACACCTTTGCTCAAATCAATTGAGTTGCTAGACAAAGCTGCAACCTCGTTGATGAAAGATTATTTTAACCGAGATACCGAAAAAGTTTTTGCGACCCTAGGTTTGGAACAAGAGTATTTTTTGGTGGACGAAGCCCTTTTTAATGCCCGTCCAGATTTAATGATGGCTGGGCGAACCGTTTTTGGACATTCTCCAGCCAAAGGTCAGCAATTAGAAGACCATTATTTTGGCTCTATTGAACCTCGTGTCAATGCCTTTATGGTTGATTTTGAAGTAGAAGCCATGCGATTGGGTATTCCCGTACGAACACGACACAACGAAGTAGCCCCTGCACAATTTGAAGTAGCTCCAACTTTTGAAGAGGCAAATTTAGCTTGCGACCATAACGCCCTTTTGATGGATTTAATGTCTAAAACAGCTACAAAACATAAATTGAGGGTACTTTTTCACGAAAAGCCTTTTTCGGGAATCAATGGTTCGGGCAAGCATAACAACTGGTCGTTGAGTACAGATGCTGGCATAAATTTATTAAGCCCAAGCTCTAAACCGAAAGAAAACTTGCGTTTTTTGGTGTTTTTTATGAACGTTATCAAAGCAGTAAGCGATAACTCGGATATTTTGAGGGCATCTATCGCTACGGCTGGAAACGAACACAGATTGGGGGCAAACGAAGCTCCACCTGCCATCATGTCAGTTTTTATTGGCTCTACGATGACTAAGTTTTTAGACGAAGTACAAAATCTTTCTAACATCAATGAAATTAAATTAGAGAAAGGCGATAACGTTTATCTAAAGCTAGGCATCAATAAAATTCCTTCAATTTTGTTAGACAACACCGACCGAAACCGAACTTCGCCTTTTGCTTTTACAGGAAATAAGTTTGAATTTAGAGCCGTAGGAGCTTCCGCAAATTCGGCTGCACCTATCACCGTTCTAAATACCATCGTTGCAAACCAATTGTTTGAGTTCAAAAAAGAATTAGACCAGATAATGGAAGAGCGAGATATTAAAAAGGAGTTGGCTATGATGGAAGTGCTTAAAAAATACGTTGAGCCTTGCAAAGCCATACTTTTTGATGGTAATGGCTATTCTGACGATTGGGTTTTGGAAGCTGAGAAAAGAGGTTTGATGAACATAAAAGATACGCCAGAGGCTTTGGCTTTATACATAACCCCAAAATCGCTTGATCTTTTTGACAAATACAAAATATATTCATCTATCGAACTTTACGCTCGGTATGAAATAGAACTTGAAAATTATATCAAAAAAATCCAGATAGAATCAAGGGTTATTGGCGATTTGGCGATTAATCATATCGTTTCCACAGCCATCAAATATCAAAGCAGATTGGTTGAAAACGTTAAAGGTCAAAAAGAAATAGGTATAGACCCCAAGTATTTTATGCCAACCGTTGAGACCATCAAGAAAATTGCCGAAAATACTGCCAAAATTCAAACATTGGTAGAACTAATGACTGAATCTAGGCGGAAAGCGAATAATATAGACGCTGTAATTGAAAGAGCCAAAGTTTATTGCTCGGAGGTGAAGCCTTATTTCGAGGATATTCGCTACTGTGTAGATAAACTAGAACTCATTGTTGATAACGACGAATGGCCTTTAGTGAAATACAGGGAATTATTATTAATTAGGTAATGTATTAATAATCAAGCAATTAATGTAGATAAAAATAATTTTGATTGAAGCTGTTTAAACTTTTAATTTTAGGTCAGAATGAGGTTGTTTTTTGTCCATACGCAGATTTTTTCGAGTGCGTAGCATCGCTACGGACGACAAAAAATCTAAAGTATGGGCTGAAAACAACCCATTTAGGGGAAAAGAAATAAGTTTAAACAGCTTCATTATCAAAACAGAGAATTTATATACCAACAGAAAATTAAACACAAAATATATAAAAATGAAAAATTTAGGATTTGACCCCATAGAAATTCAAAAATTGAAAGATGAATGTGCCGAAGAAAACCTTTCATTCGTATTTGTTGAAGACGAAGAAGAAGATGACGAAGGGTATGGCCTTGACTTTGTTGAGGTTCAGTTTGTAGGCACTTTTGAAGGAAAAGAAGTAATTTATGATGCCATTTTTAGTACGCTAAGAATGCACCACGAGGGTTTGGTTTATGACGAAGCCGAAAAACGTGCAATCAAAGCCTATCCCAATTATAAGCCAATCGAAGAAAGAGGACATAATTATAAAGCAAACGATAAGCTAGATGAAGAGGTAGAACATCTAATTATGGAATTTATGGACGAAATTACCGAGGAGGATTCTATCAAAGTGAAGGAAAGTATTGTTTATGACAAAGATTATGAGTTTGGAATTGGCATTGAAGTAAATCTAAACGTGGAGGAATTTAGCGTAGAAATTATTTCGGAATTTGTTGAAAAATTTAATGCTGGAACGCTGAAACTAGACGAAACCGAGTATTCATTTACTTTTGATGAAGACGAAGAAGAGGAGGATTAAAGAATTTAAGTTTCAGGTAAGTAGAAGATAAAATGTAGAAGCGAGAAGATAGAAGATTAATCGCCTGGTTATCAATTAATTAAAATTTATCAAAAATCGCATTACTTTTGTTAAACTACTTATTTGCACAAATTACAAAACTTTAAGGAATGGTAATCGAAGAATACAAGCTAAAAAACAAACTTTTTACAATTGCAAAAGTTGTAGGTTTAATGGGCTTTTATGTAGTAACGTTAAATTTTTTTGCTTTTGAGGGAGATAATTTTTTGTCTTTTTTGGCTAAAAAATTCGAGCTCAATTTTCTGCTCGACAATTCAAATTCTTTTACTTTTTTGTTGAGTTATTCTTTTGTTTTTATTGGGTTTTTATGCTTTTTGACCTTGGTTTTGAAATTTGTACTAAAAACAAATCTTGCGGGAATTGGCTTGTTTAGCTCCCCTCAAAATATTTTATTTTGGCAGGGGACTTTTCAAGGAGCCTTCTTGATGTTTTTGGGTTCGGTGTTGATGTTTGTACTTGGTTACCTTGATATT
>JAYWHL010000033.1:0-5121 GCA_043777715.1 Cytophagaceae bacterium
ATGTCTTGGATAGAAACACCAAGATTTAAGGCTCGTTCACGGGCAATTTCTAGGCGGAGTTCGGGTTTTGTAAATTTAAGATTGGCATCAAAACCTTGAAATTTATCGCTTTCAGACACTTTTTTCATAAACTGTGGCAAAATCATTTTCAGTTTGTCATAAGATGTTGCCTGAATCACAAACTGTAACGGAAAATTATTTCCCCGTTTTTGGCCAATGGTGGGGTCTTGGGTAATAAAGGTTTTTGCCCCTGTTAGTTTCTTGATTTTGGGTTGTAATATATCTGCCACTTCTTGCTGGCTAGTTTTGCGTTTGGTGGCATCTTTAAGTAAGATTCTCAAAAAACCAGAATTGGTAGCCCCCGATCCAAAACTCGGCGAGGTCATGGTTATCAGTCCCCTATGAACGCTCGTGTCTATGCTCGTATTCACGGTTTGATATAGACTATCTATAAAATTACCCATAAAATTGAAGGTTGCTCCTTCTTGGGCGGTGGTGGTTATGCGGATATTACTGCGGTCTTCGAGAGGCGAAAGTTCGGACGGAAGTACTTGATTATCAACAAAATAAACGATTATTCCTATAAAAAAAGCAATCATTACCCAAGCCCATTGCCTTGCCTGCATAAACGATGCAAGCGAATTTTCATAAACCCGATTAAGCCCTTTAAAAAACGGCTCGCTTACTCGATACAGCCACGGTTGTTTGTGCTTTAGGAGTCTGGCACTAAGCATGGGCGTAAGTGTGAGCGACACAAAGGCCGAGATAATAACCGACCCCGCCACCACAATACCAAACTCTCGGAAGAGTTTCCCCGTGAGGCCGTCCATGAAAATAACGGGTAAAAACGTAGCGGCCAGTGTAACGGTTGTGGAAATTACGGCAAAATAAATTTCACGAGACCCCTCGTGGGCGGCCTGCATGGGGCTTAGACCCTGTTCTATTTTGGTATAAATGTTTTCGAGTACCACAATGGCATCGTCCACCACGAGGCCAATGGCCAACACAATGCCCAAGAGCGTAAGGATATTGATAGAAAAACCCATGACGTACATAATAAAAAACGCCCCTATCAACGACACTGGTATGGCCGTAAGGGGAATAATGGTGCTTCGCCAGTCTCGTAAAAAAACAAAAATAATCAATGCCACCAACGCAAAGGCCGTAATGATGGTTTCTTCTACTTCTTTGATTGATGACTGCACAAACTGGGTGTTGTCAAAACCCAATTCTACAATCATGTCTTTGGGTAAATCTTTTTGGATTTGGGCTAATTTTTTCTTAACATTTTTTACAATATTAATATGGTTGGCGCCAGGTTGAGGAATAACGGCAATGGCCACCATCGGAAAGCCGTCTCGCCGCATCAAGGTTTTTTCGTTTTCGGCGGCCAGTTCGGCAAATCCTACATCACTAAACTTTACCACACGGTCGGCTTCTTCTTTTAGTATAATATTATTAAAATCTTCTACGGTGCTTAGGCGGCCTTCGGTGCGTACACTCAGTTCGGTTTGGAGACCCTCTATGCTGCCCGATGGCAATTCTACGTTTTGCTTGCCAAGGGCCGTTACGATGTCCGAAGCCGTGAGGCGATAGGCCGCCAAACGAGCAGGGTCTATTCTTAGCCGCATGGCATATTTTTTTTCGCCCCACATCTGCACACTACTCACGCCTGGCACGGTCTGGAATTTTTCTCTGATATTGCGTTGCACAATGTCGCTTAGTTCAAGAATAGGCCGCCCCTTGCTTTTGATGTTTATAAAATAAATAGGGTCGGAGTCGGCATCGGCCTTACTAACGGTGGGTGGGTCCACATCTTTGGGCAATTGTGCCATAGACCTCGCCACACGGTCTCGAACATCATTAGCGGCGGCTTCAAGGTCGGTATCGAGCGTAAACTCTACCGTTATCATGCTTCGGCCATCTCGGCTACTGCTCGATAGGGTTCTGATACCCGCAATTCCGTTGATAGATTCTTCGAGGGGTTCGGTGATTTGGGTTTCTATTATGCTTGCATTGGCACCGGGATAGGTCGTAAAAACAGTAATAACGGGCGGGTCCACACTCGGATATTCCCGAACACCCAAATACGTAAAGCCAATAACCCCAAAAAGAATAATGACCACCGACATTACGATGGCCAACACGGGACGTTTGATAGAAATATCTGAAAGAGAAGCCATAAGTGAATAGAATTGGATTGATAACGCAAGATAATTCCTCAATTTACAAAACTCCAACCAAAGGCTACAAAATGATAGGCAAAGACATTTAATTTATCGGCTTTATGGCCAATTTTAGAGATTATGTTCAAACGCATTGATTTATTATTTCAAGTTTGCACAAGCTATCATTCAGCCTTATCTTGTTTGTATAAAAAGTAATATTTTCCAAAAAATCAAAACAAAAACTATGAAAAAAATAATCATCGTATTCATTATCAGTACTTTATCTCAATTATGCAATGCTCAAAACAAGAGTATGACCTTTGACGAAGCCAAGCGTCTAAACCTTTACGAAGCCCTAGATAGTTTATACAAAGGGGGACTAGATAGCGATAGTACCCGTGCCATCTTTAAAGACCAAAAGGCATATATTCAAGCCTATCAAGGTTTTTTGAGGAACTTTGCCAAGTTTTTGAAGCTAAATAATTTTGTTTGGGCAAAGCCGTCGGTAAGGTGTTTCAATAAAATTTACTTTGCCCAAAATGGTTCGGTCGATTACTTTTTGTATAATTTCAAAGACGGAGAAATAAGCCCCGAACAAGCAAAACGTTTTGCTGAGTTGGTAGAACAATTTATAAAAACGGAGCAATTTGGCCTACAAGCCAATGTAAAGTTTGCCCAATGTAGCCCCGTGAAATATAGCGATTAAGCACTCATCACTAAATCAATACGTACCCACCCCCAACATAACCAACGTACAAGCCTCTAGGGTTTGGATATTGTGTTGAACGAGCAGACCTTCGAGGGCTGGATTTTCGGTGCCGGGGTTAAAAATAACTCGCTTGGGCTGGAGTTGCAAGATAGCCTCTTGGTATTGTGCTTGGTGTTTTGGGGCTACGTATAGCGTAATGGTATCGAGGTTATCAATAGCCAAAGGCATTTGGGTTAAGATATTATTACCCGCTACTTGGCCCGTGGTTTGACCTACCAAAACAACCTCATGCCCAGCACCTATCAAGCGATTCGCCGCCTTAAAAGCGTATTTTTCTGGGTTTGTGGAGACTCCAATTATCAAAGTTTTTTTCATTTTCTTATATTTTGTTTAACATTTTATAGAAAATAATTGTTATCTTGTTAAACATATTCCATTTCTACGGCGGTTTTACCACCTACAATCCTAACAAAGATACTCAAAGGTAGGTCGCTGTTATATTTTTGTTTAATAATTTTATAATAGGTCATTTTTCTTGGGGTTCTGTCGTCTTTACCCTAAAAAATAGTACCTTCCGTATCTACCCATTGTTCAGTGTGGATATTCAAATCAAAAAAAACCGTATCCTGATAGTTTAATACCAGCAAGCCCTACCATGACAGAAAAGAAAAACCAGAGTTATTGGAACGAAAAGTGGGTTCGTATCCACTTCGATGCCGTTGAAGTTCAGCCTCACTACGAGGTTTCTAACTATGGCCGTTTGAGGAGTTTTCAGAATTTGCCCACTGGCGAAATCATAGGTGGTTCCAAAATTCAAGGATATAAATCGCTCAATATCAGGTTACAAGGCAACAAAACCGCCAATAGGTACGTACATAAATTGGTGGCCGAGTTTTTTTTGAAAAAACCCAGCGAAGCCCATAAATTTGTAGTGCATCTTGATTTTGACAAGCTAAACAACTACTACGAAAACCTAAAAATGGTTACTCGTGAAGAAATGACCCTTCACAACAAAGACAACCCCGCTATTTTAGAAAAAGTACGCCCAAAACGTACCAAAAACTATAAACTGACCGAGTCGAAGGTGATGATGATAAAGAAAATGCTGAAAAGCGACAAAAACCGCCTCAAGATGATAGCCAAGCAATTTGGCATCACCCATACGCAACTCAACCGCATTCGTTCGGGCGAAAACTGGGGTTACGTTACCATAGACTAAGCATAAATTGGCGGGTATTATAAAACTAACTTGGGTTTATTGTTCTTAGATTCAATTAAAAAAATGCTAAACAAAAAGTACATTCAGGGGCAAATTTTTGATAAACTTGCCAAATGAAAATCGAGAAATAATTTACCGTATAGGGGAAACTACCGAGGGAGAGTTTTCGTTATCAAGATATTTCAACCAATTGCGTGTTTTAGCACAATTGCGAAACTTAGAACTTAAATTAAAAAACGCTATGGACAGCATCGCAAAATACATTAGTGAAGAAAGAGATGTTCTCTATTTGAGAGGACTAGACAAAGGACAAGGACAAGAAAAAGAACAAACCAAGTTTGTATCTAATTTGCTCGAAAAGTTAAACCTAACTTTTGACCAAATCGCAGATATTGCAGGTGTTTCAGTGGACTTTGTTAAGTCTGTAAAACAGAAACTTACTGATAAGAAATAGGCATTTGATAGTTTATTGAACGCCTTATGGCAACTTTTCCCCGCTCTTTCAGATTTGCAATGGCGGCGGCCAATCGTCCGAAAGCCGTGCGTAAGCAAAGCAATTCACTTTTCGAGGCATTCCCGTGGGGTTTATTTCGTTTAAATAGTTGCGATTTCCCTCCGTGGATTTCTATGATAAAACCTAGGCAAAACACCCAAGCGTAAGCAATGTATTTAATTGAAAATCAAATAGTTAATTCAATATTTCAGATTTAAGTGCTTTCATTGCTTAAATAATCTTAGCTCAAACATAAAATCGTTTGACTACCTTTACGAAGCCCCATCATCAAACTCCCTTAGTTTTTATGCAACTATCCAACCCAAACCTAATCGTTCGATGCTTGGGCTGGTTGTCGCTTTGTGGTATGGTGGCAAGCATAGTGGCAGTAGCGGTGGTAGTATTCCTATACCTACTTGATGCGGTTACCGTCCTAAGATTTGCCCACCCTTGGTTACTGTTTTTGTTACCTTTGGCGGGTATTGGGCTATATTTTTTATATGAAAAATGGGGTAAAAACACAAGCCTAGGA
>JAYWHL010000034.1:0-5113 GCA_043777715.1 Cytophagaceae bacterium
ATCTTCTAAAAATGTATTGCTTGGCAGTTTATTATTGCTGGCAGTTGATGTTACAAACGCTCAAATGACTTATCCACAAACTAAAAAAATTAATCATACCGACGACTACCACGGTACGAAAGTTGCCGACCCCTACCGTTGGCTAGAAGACGACCGCAGCCCCGAAACTGCCGATTGGGTGAAGGCCGAAAACAAAGTAACTTTTGATTATTTAGAGAAAATTCCGTACAGAAATTTATTAAAAGAGCGTATCGAAAAGGTTTTCAATTATCCAAAGTATTCGGCACCTTCTCGCAAAAATGAATGGTTTTATTTCTATAAAAACGATGGCTTGCAAAATCAATCGGTTTTGTATCGCCAAAAAGGCTTGGACGGAATGCCCGAGGTGGTGATAGACCCCAATAAACTTTCGACCGATGGCACAACCCGATTGGGAACATTTTCTATTTCAAAAGACGGTAAATATGCCGTTTATTATCTCTCAAAAGGTGGGTCTGATTGGCAAGAAGCCTTTATTATGGATTTGGCAACGAAACAAAATTTGCCCGACCATATCGAATGGATCAAGGTTTCGGGGGCGTCATGGCAGGGAAATGGATTTTATTATAGCCGTTATCCAAAACCTGACGGGAGTGCATTGGCCGCAAAAAATGAGAATCATCAGGTTTTTTATCATAAAGTAGGAACAAGCCAAACCCAAGATGAACTGGTTTATGAAAACAAAGAAAACCCCCAACGTTTTAACACGGTTTCGGTCTCTGAAAACGAACAATTTGCTTTTCTAAACATCAGCGACCGTGGCAAAGGAAAAGAAGGTAATGCTCTGTTTTTTAGGAAGTTAGGTCAAAAGGAATTTACGCCAATTGTAGCCGAAGTAGGCGATTTTTCTTATGGAATTATTGATAATATTGGCGATAAATTTTTGATAGAAACCAACGAAAAAGCCCAAAATTCAAAGGTAGAATTGTATGACCCTGCCAATAAATCTTGGAAAAACATAATTTCCGAAAAACCCGAACCTTTACAGGGCGTAGGCACGGCAGGTGGTAAAATGTTTGCAACCTATCTCAAAGACGTAACCACTCGGGTGTATGTTTATGACCTCAACGGGAAATTAGAAAACGAAGTAAAGCTCCCAGGATTGGGTACGGCTGGAGGATTTGGAGGCGAGGCCGATGATAAGTTTGTGTTTTACAGTTTTACGTCTTTCACTTTTCCTCCTACTATTTATCGTTACGATTTAGCCACCAAACAAACGAGTATTTTCCGAAAACCCGAAGTTCAGTTTAATCCAGAGGCATTTGAAACCAAGCAGGTTTTTTATGCTTCAAAAGACGGCACAAAAGTACCGATGTTTATTACTCACAAAAAGGGCGTGCAATTAAATGGTAAAAACCCAACTCTTTTGTATGCTTATGGAGGTTTTAACATTAGTTCTCAGCCTGGGTTTTCGGCTACATTGATTCCCTTTTTGGAGCAAGGAGGCGTTTATGCTTTGGCCAATATTAGAGGAGGGGCAGAATATGGCGAAAAATGGCATGAGGCTGGAATGAAACTAAAAAAGCAAAATGTTTATGACGATTTTATAGCCGCTGGCGAATACCTAATCGCTCAAAAATATTGCTCAAAAAATTATCTTGCCCTTCGTGGCGGCTCTAATGGCGGGCTTTTGGTTGGAGCGGTTATCAATCAACGGCCAGATTTATGCAAAGTGGCCATTCCGCAGGTGGGCGTAATGGATATGTTGCGTTATCATAAATTTACGATTGGCTGGAACTGGTCGCCAGAGTATGGCAATGCCGACGATGCCACAGACTTCAACAATCTTTATGGGTACTCGCCGCTTCATAACATAAAAGAGGGTGTGGAATATCCCGCAACCATGATTACCACCGCCGACCACGACGACCGTGTTGTGCCAGCCCACTCGTTTAAGTATGCCGCAACTTTACAAGAAAAAGCGGGCAAAAGTAAAAATCCATTGCTTATCAGAATAGACGTAAATTCAGGGCATGGGTCGAGCAATACCAAGAAAAACATTGAGCTAACGGCCGATATTTATGCCTTTATTTTTGCCAATATGGGCATTGAAGTCAAAGGAATGTAATGAAGTTATCATCGTTGTCGTCGTGGTTGTCTCTACTACCACGATGACAACGATAACCGCACGGGAATCTCCGAAAGCGTAGAGGGCGAAGGGACGACGTTTGTGGTAATGTTGCCGATTAGCTGATTGTTTTGTAAATTTTATGGAATGTAATCCTACATAAGTAGTCTTTTTATGGAATACAATCTATATTTGTGTTCTTAAATTTACTATTTATGATACAACGAACCTTACAAAAAAGATTAGAAAGCCGATTAGATTATAAAAAAGCCTTGATAATCTTTGGCCCTCGTCAAGTAGGAAAAACCACTTTGGCCAAAGCCTTTGCCAATCATTTAAACGAGCCATTCGAGTATTTCAACGGCGATGGGGCTGTGGCAAAATCTTTGTGGAAAGTGGACAATATCGAAGCTCTCAAACAAAGTTTTGGCAATAAGAAAGTCATTATATTGGACGAAGCACAGATGATTGAGCAAGTGGGCTTTATCTGCAAACAACTCATTGATGCCAACTTGGGTATTCAGTTTATCATCACGGGGTCGTCTTCCTTGACCATCGCCGATAAAACCCAAGAACCCCTAACAGGACGCAAATGGGAATACAACCTGTATCCCATAAGCAGTGCCGAATTGATGTTGCACGAGGGTATTCCGCAATTTCTGCAACAAATACCCCTGTATTTAGTCTATGGTATGTATCCCGAAGTGGTTAGTAATATGCTCGATGCCAAAGAAATCTTGACCAATATTGCCAGTAGTTATTTGTACAAAGATGTTTTGGCCTTGGTTGGGCTAAAAAAACCGCAATTATTAGAAAAAATATTGAAAGCCTTGGCTCTTCAAGTAGGCAGTGAGGTGTCGCTCAATGAGTTAGCCAATCTGGTATCGGCAGATGTCAAAACGGTGGATAGCTATATTTATTTATTGGAACAGGTCTTTGTGGTGTATAGATTAGGCACTATTAGTAAAAACGAACGCAATGAAATAAGCACCAAAAAGAAAATTTATTTTTACGATAATGGCATCAGAAATGCCATCATTGGCAATTTTGCCCCCCTCAGCGTGAGGCAGGATATTGGAGCGTTGTGGGGAAATTTTTTGATGACCGAGCGAAAAAAACTACTCAATTATCATGGATTTTATGGCCGCACCTACTTTTGGCGAAATAAACAACAAGCCGAAATTGATTATGTAGAAGAAATAGATGGCAAAATTTATGCCTTCGAGTTTAAATGGAACGCTGCCGCCAAAACCAAATTCCCCCAAGCGTTTATTGACAATTATCAACCCGTAGAAACCAAAATCATACACCAAGAAAATTTTTGGCAATGGTTGAACGAGTATCCGTATTAAACCAAATAGAACATGAAAAAAACTAAGCCTTAGCCTATTTTTCGCTCTAATATCCCCCCTCTGGAGGTTAGGGCGACCGACGCTTCGGGGCTGTTGGTATGTTGATTGTGTCAATTTCGGACAACGGCTCTCAGGTATGTCCGAAGTCCCCAAAGCCAAAATCTTTCAATCGCATCGGCGGTCTGAACCAAACCAACTGGCCAAGGTACAGGTTTGGGTCGGACGGACGATGCCGCTCAGTTTGGCGTATGATATTGTAACAAAAGGACACGGTGGAACGATTGAAGGTGAAAGCGTAGAGGGCGAAGGGACGACGTTTGTGGTAATGTTGCCGATTAGCTGATTAAAAACATTAACTTCGTGTTAAAATAATTAAAAAATGGCATACAGTAAATTTACATTACCCGAAATTATTGAAAAATTTGCTCTAAAAATCAAACGAGAAATTATTTTTGATGAAGTAAGACCAATCGAAATTAGTGCATTTTTGAAAGAAAGTCTATTTCGTGGTTATGCCATTGCATTACCGAATGGTAGCGAAAAGGCACGTTCAGAATTATTAGTTTCGCCTTTTTTGGTGGAATTAAAGCAAATAAATAACAATAATATTTCGGTTTTTTCTGGCGAAATGTTAGACGTTGATAAAAAACAAGGCTTAAACGGCGAGTGTGATTTTATCCTCTCATCAAACGATAATCAACTTTATATTGATGCCCCAATTTTTACAATTGTGGAGGCTAAGAAAAATGATATTGGCGAGGCATTCGGCCAGTGTATTGCACAAATGATAGGTGCAAAATTATTTAATGAAAAGCATAAAAAGGATATTCCCACTATTTTTGGTTGTGTAACAACAGGCGACCGTTGGCATTTCTTACAATTAAAAGAAAACGTGGTTTATATTACCCCAAAAGATATAATGCTTGAAGGAAATGAAGATTTAGTTTTGGGAATTTTACAGAAAATTGTTGAAAATACAATCATCAAAGCAGTGTAAAAAATTTGTAAAAACAATTAAAAAGCCTTCTTACTATTACAAGAAGGCTTTTTTGATGATAAACTATTGATTTTCAAGGCGTTTGTTACAAATTCTCTATCTTTATTTTCTAAATCAATCATTTAATGAAAAATAGATACCTAATTCTTGTTCTTTTTGCTGGTTTATTTGCCTGTAAAACTGATGATGTAGTTCCCGAAAATCCATTAGATACAGCTATTGTAGGCAATTGGAACTGGGTAAAATCGTCGGGAGGCATACAGGGAACAACCCTAACACCTACAAGCACTAAATATTCTTTAAGCTATGTTTTTACAAAAAGTAATACCTATCAGCAAACTAAAAACGGGGCTTTACTACAAGAAGGTGGCTACAAACTACAACATATTTTTGAAAGCCCGTCAGGGAAATTAACCCAAAAAATCACTTTCCTAAACCTTAACGAAACCTTTGTTTATACCCTCAAAAACGATACCCTCCGAATCGACGAAGGTTGCTGCGATAGGTTTTTGCATATTTATACCAAGGTAAAGTGATTGAATAGAGGTCTTAAAATCTAATTTTGATAACGACATTAATATTTTGTTGATAATGATGCGTGGCACGCCTTGTTATCATAATAGTATAGGCGTGCCACGCATACCCGTATCATTTATT
>JAYWHL010000035.1:0-5106 GCA_043777715.1 Cytophagaceae bacterium
GCATTTACAGACTGAAAACTCAACAAACCTCCGCCATAATTTCCGCTCAAAAAACAAGCATTTCCCGTCATCGTAAAATCAGAACTAGCATGAATCACCACCACACCCTTGAGGGTACAAGCCGTTAATGCTACTCGTTCACAGCCTTTTGTGCCACCCATATTTCTGTCTTCGGCTCCAATATGAAAAGTTTCGATATTACTAGCCGAAATACTCAAATCCTTTGAATTGGTTGCATAAAAACCCCCACCGCTATTTTGATAAGCCTGATAGTTGGTAACCGTAAAACCATCAGAAACAATATCACAACCCATTCCGCTTCCTCCGCCCTCTTTCCAACGACCAACGTTTTGATACGATTGGCAATTTAGCATGGCACTGTTTTTACACCCCGACCAATAAAACCCCGCCTTACGGTTATATTTTGCCACACAATTGATGGCTTGAGCATTATTACAATACACAAAAACAAGGCCGTCATTCTCTGCTTTTTCAAACGTACAATCAATAAATTTTACATCTTTGGCGTTGTCTATACAAACCGTATTGGCAAAGCCCGTTGGTTGAGTGTAATCGTTTTGGCTATAACCCAAAAAAGTAATTCCTTTTATAACTATATTACTGTCAAGGGCTTGCAAAGAGATAGTTTGATTGTCCCGAGCGTTTTTGTTCATAAATCCTACTAAACTAAGTGACGTAATTTTACCTGAAACCATTGGTTTTTTGTACTTGAATATCGTTGCTCCTTGTGTTCCAATAATGGTTTTGTTTGATGGAAATTTAACTTGACCCTCAAACAAATAGCTTTTGGCCTCCATCAAAATCGTTCCTGCTGTGCAAGTATCTAAATAGGTATTGAAAACTTTGGCATCAATAGCCGTTCCATCGGTTTTGAGCCAAGCATATTTTGGCGAAGCTATCGCTGAAAATTTGCTAATTTGTGCAAAACTATCAACCGTTACAAAAAATAGTAAACTTGATATAAATAAAAATTTCATGCTGTTTTGTTAAAATCGTGTTTAAAAACGAAATAAAAACTCCAAATCAATGCTTCCTCTTCACAATCAAATAATGCTCAATTTAAGCTCAAAAATCATTTTGTTAGCTACAATTTTTATTTGCAATCAGTCCGCCAGTCAAAACCCTAGCATTCTTCAAGGCAAAAATGCTATCAAAACCCAAGAACAAAGTCTTCAAGAAGCTCCTCGGGCAAATTTTGTACCTACTACAAAGCTAAAAGGCTATTGGAATATTGATATTGTTGGAGATTTCGAGATTCCAAAAACCAAGTCGATTACTTTTTGTGGGGCGGGTCGCAATTTAAGCATAAAGCAAGATTGGCAAAAGATTTTTAAACGGGGTTTTACGAGCGTAGATTTTACAAGAATGACCCCCGATGAACGAAATATCCCCGAAAGCCCAAAGCCAAATAACTGGAAATCTAGGTTAAATCCCTCACAACGAGTGCTTTGGGTAGGAGCTAATTATTTGGCAAATCAACCTTTTAATTTACAATGGGCTAGAAATTCGGAATTAGCCGACCAAACTTTGTATCAAGACAAAAAATCGTTTTCGTCTATTGCCGCCGCCATGAAAGGACTTGGTGGCTCTTGTAATATCTTTGGCGATTGCCCTCCAAACGGCCAAGCCTGCACGTACAGCAAGATTTTTTTGGACATTGAAAACGATGGAATTTCGTATTTTAAGCAACAAGAACAAGCCAATTTATATATATGGATGGTGAATGTTCTGAAATATTATGCCCCAAATTCAGAAATTGGTTCTATTGCCCCACAACCTTACAACGACTTTGGTTATTCTCGGGCCTTTGCCTATCAGGCCAAACCGTCTTGGCTTTGGGCAACTCCCGCCCAGCATACATCAACAAGCAAAAGTAGAGGAATGACTGATGAAATTTTGGGTAAAACATTTAGCCAAGTTGTTGATTTTCAGATGCCTGGCACTTATTATTTCTTTCCTGATTTTGATTATGACATTCCTCATAACCAAGATGCTGATAGGCATTGGTTGGCCAGTTTGCTGGGGGAACAAGAGGTAAATTTGGCACTTTCCAACAAAAAAAGAATAGCTTGGCAATGGCTTTTTAATACACAGTCGGCCAATTTTAATAAATCTGGTCGGTCAGAACACCCCGCTCCGCCAGCAATAGCCGAAGGAATAGGCATATTTTATTGGTTTACAGGGGCTTATGGGTCGATACTCTGGGACGATGCCGTGGATTTAGTACCCAACACCAAAACCGAAACCGACCCCAATAAAGTAGGTACGGTTTCGGATAGGTATTACCAGTGTTACGAGCATTATGTGCATGGCCTTTGGCGGTTGTTCAAACACCATGGCGATATGTTTGATGGTAACGAAAAATACTTAAATCAAAACACAGAATGTAGCTACGACCAAGGCAAAACATGGTGGAAATTTAATGCTAATCAGCTCAAAACTAGAAATTTAGCTTTTGTACGAGCAATCGTAAATCAAGATAAAATATTGATAGCAGCCACCAAACCTTATGCCAAACCAAACGAAAAAACCAATGTAAAAGTTAGATACCTAGCAGACGGACATAAGTTTGAAACCAGCATTAATCTAAACGGCGATGAGATATTTTTAGGAAAGGCCACTTTGAAAAAATAGCCATTTTTGAGATTTTGGGCGTAAATTGCGAATTAAAATATCAAAAAATCAAATGCAAGATTTCGTTTTTCCGCCCGAATGGCACCCCCACAGAGCCACTTGGCTTACTTTTCCGCATAACAACGCTTCTTGGCAGGGGAATAAGTTAGCTGCCATGTATCCCCAATATTTTGCCTTTATAAAAGCCATAAGTTTGGGAGAAAAAGTGTGTATTAATGCCAATGATGAAAATTTGAAGGCATTTATTTTGGCCGAACTTTCTAAAATTGAGGTTGATTTAACCCAAATAGAAATTCTAGTAAACGCCACCAACGATGCTTGGTGCAGAGACCATGGCCCAGCTTTTGTGATAAACGAAAAAACAAAAGAGAAAAACATAATCAATTGGGGCTATAATGCTTGGGGCGGTAAATATCCTCCTTTTCATGCCGATGATGCTCTACCCCTAAAAATCGCTAATTATTTAAACCTACAAACCGAAAGCCCAGGTATTATTATGGAAGGCGGTTCAGTAGAATTTAATGGAAACGGAACGATTTTGACCAGTAGGGAATGTTTGTTAAACAAAAACCGAAATCCGCATTTAACCCAAGGGCAAATCGAAGAGATTATTTGTAAATTTTATGGCCAAGAACAAGTGCTTTGGGTAAATAATGGAATCGTTGGCGACGATACCGATGGCCACATAGACGACACCACGAGGTTTGTGAATCAAGATACCGTGATAACGATGGTGGAAAGCAACAAAAGAGATGAAAATCATCATATCCTGAACGATAATTTGACCTTGCTCAAAAGCATGAGGTTACTAAACCAAAAACAATTGAATATTGTAGAAATACAAATGCCCAAACCGATTGTTTTAGACGGTTTCAGAACACCAGCTTCTTATGCCAATTTTTTGATTTGTAATGCTGGGGTTTTAGTGCCTACTTTTAATTGTAAACATGACGATTTGGCCTTGGATATATTATCACAAATTTTTAAAGACCGCCCCGTTATTGGCCTAGATTCTACCAAAATTATTTGGGGACAAGGGAGTTTTCATTGTTTGAGCCAACAAGAACCAAGTTTTTAATTTGGATTAGGAAACAGTTTATTCAAAGTCAAATTTTTCAAAACACCGTTTATAAATGTTAAGATTGTTTATCATTACAGCTTTGGGAATATTGATTTTTTCTTGCAAAAGTATTCCAACAAATACTCCAAAATCAGAAACAAAAGTAATACCAATTATTACCAGTTTGAGCATTAATACCCTCAAAGCCAATGAGATAGAAGAGAAAATATCAGGAGCTGATGAAATTTTAATGACCTATTCGCTGTTTTCTTTTGATGAAAACAATCAGCCCATCAATGCACAACATGGAAGTTTTGGCGTAGAAAAAATGACATCTGGCACCAACATTTCCCCTCAAAAAATCAGTCCACTTTCGATTACTTTGCCATCAAAAGGGAAAATAGTAGCCAGTTTGGTTTTGATGGAAATAGACGATTATGAAAAGGCACAAAAAATAATCCAAAAACTAACTTTGGCAAATGGTTTGGGGCAAATACCAGCGATGTTCCTTCAAATTGGCGAAGCTGCAACCCCTCTAAAATACCTTTCTTGGGCGATAATGGGGGCAGATGCGAGCGTGAAAGGACTAAAATATTTTGACGGAAACGATATTTTGGGTCAGTTCAAAACGGAATTGCAAATAGAAAACTTGAAAATAGGCCAGAACATTACCATTCCGATAAAATTCAACGACAAAAATTATTTGAACCACTACGACTATGAAATAAATCTAAGTATAGGAATCAAATAGGTAAATGTTGGGTTAATAAATAGACAATCAACAAAAAATAATACAAAAATGAGTGTAGAACATATCCACTGTTTGATAATTGGCTCTGGCCCTGCGGGTTACACAGCCGCCATTTACGCTGCTCGTGCAGGCATGAAACCCGTGATGTATCAAGGAATGCAACCTGGGGGGCAATTGACCATAACGACAGACGTAGAAAATTTCCCTGGCTATCCCGATGGCGTGCAAGGCCCAGAAATGATGATGCAGTTACAAGCCCAAGCTGAACGTTTTGGCACAGATATTCGATTTGGAATGGCCACGGCGGTAGATTTTTCGGAAGAAATTAAAAAAGTTACCATCGACGAAACCATTGAAATTACTGCCGACGCTGTAATTATTGCAACGGGGGCTTCGGCAAAATGGTTGGGATTGCCGTCTGAAATAGAATACAACGGGCGGGGAGTTTCGGCCTGTGCCGTTTGTGATGGGTTTTTCTTTAGAAAACAGGACGTAGCCATTGTGGGCGGTGGCGATACCGCCGCCGAAGAAGCATCGTATCTATCAAAACTTTGCAATAAAGTGTATATGATTGTTAGAAAAGAAGAATTGAAGGCTTCGCAAATTATGCAAACCAGAATCAAAAATACACCAAACATTG
>JAYWHL010000036.1:0-5068 GCA_043777715.1 Cytophagaceae bacterium
CATAGATTCCTCTAAAACCATATTTAAAATTATAAAATTGTTGATATTAACGCCTCTGCACATCGTTCGCCGTCCATGGCTGCCGACATAATCCCTCCCGCATAGCCCGCACCTTCTCCACAAGGATACAAACCCTTGATTTCAGGGTGTACTAAGGTTTCTTTTATCCTTGGTATTCTTACTGGCGACGACGTTCTGCTCTCAATTCCTATCATTTGGCCTTCGTTTCCTGCAAATCCCTTTATTTTTTTGCCAAATGTTTGTAATCCATCTCTTAACGAATGAGCAATAAAATCAGGTAGGATATCATACAAATTGCAAGGATTAAGCCCTGGTTGATACGATGTTTCTAGGCTTTTGGTAGAGGTTTTTTTACCAATAAAATCTCCAATAAGCTGGCTTGGTGCTTTTTGGCTTTGTAATTGGGCATCAAAAGCCTTTTTTTCTACAACTGATTGAAACTCAAGAGCTGCCAATTCATCGTGGTGCTTATATTTTTGCCAATCAATTTCGTTTACGGCCACAACAATTCCCGAATTTGCAAATTTTGAATCCCTTCTACTCGGCGACATTCCGTTTACAACCAACTCGCCTTGGTGGGTGGCCGAAGGTACAATAAACCCGCCTGGACACATACAAAACGAAAAAACCCCACGTTGAACACCCTTGTAGTAACTTTGGGAAACTAAACTATACGACGAAGGGGGTAATAACTTATTATTATTTTGGCCGTGATATTGCACATTATCAATCAAACTTTGTTGATGTTCAACCCGCACGCCAAGGGCAAAAGGTTTTGCCTCAATTTTAATTCCTTGTTTTTTGCAAATTTCAAAAATATCTCTGGCCGAATGCCCCGTTGCCAATATTACTCCTTCGCCTTCATAAACCTCGTTGTTTTCTGTTGTAACACCTTTCATCGTGTTTCTTTCAATAACAAAAGCTGTAACCTTGGTATTAAAAAGTATTTCTCCGCCCGATTTTAAGATACTTTCCCTTAAATTCTCTACTATTTTTGGCAATTTGTTTGTTCCAATATGCGGATGTGCATCAACCAGTATTTCGTCGTTTGCACCATGCCACACAAACGTTTCAAGGATACTCCGAATATCGCCACGTTTTTTAGAACGGGTGTATAGTTTACCATCAGAGTACGTTCCTGCACCACCCTCTCCAAAACAATAATTGGATTCATTGTTTACAATATGGTGCTTGTTGATGGCCGCCAAGTCTCTACGCCTGTCTCTTACGTTTTTACCTCTTTCAATCACGATGGGTCTAAACCCTAACTCAATGGCCTTCAATGCAGCAAAAAGCCCCGCTGGGCCAGCCCCTACGATGATAATTTTTTTGGCGTTTGTAATATTTGGATAATTTCTGTCAAATTCTAAATTTTTGCTTGGTTCTTCGTTGATATAAATTTCAGCCTCTAAATTAACCTTAATGTCCCTAGACCGAGCGTCAATGGAACGTTTTTTGATTTTTAACAAAATTTCATCACTTTCGTGCAAGCCAAGGGTTGATTTTAGGCTCGCTTTAAGTTGGTCGTCAACGAAAGCAATATTTGGAGGAAGGCTTAACTGAACTATTTTTTTCATTTATTAAAGGTATTTTCAAAGCGGAATTGCCAATTTACCAAATATTTCTGACTTTTGTTTCTGAAACTCAAACTGAACGCTCACTTATGCAAAAACGTCCAATAAAAATCAATTATTATCCAAATTTAAGCCAAACTTGGGGCCTAGTGGGTATTTTTTTTCTAGCCACTATTTTAGTTAGTCTCGGCTCTTATCTTCTAACAGGTATTTTGACTGGTTTAGATTTTTTTAGTGCCAACTCAATCAAAGGTTTTGTTCAGTTTTTTATTTACACGGTAGCTGGACTGTTTGTGATTTGGTTTGGTTTTAGAGAAAGAGAAAAAGTAGAGCCGAACTTTGAAACCCCCTACAAAAAAGTACCTGCAACCTTGTATTTGGTTTTGATTCCCCTCACTTTAAGTATCGGTTTTTTGCTTGAACCTGTTATTGAAGCAATCCCAATGCCAGAGTCAATAAAATTATTATTTGAGCAAATGATGTCCGAATTATTTAAAAGTCCATTTTGGGCGGTTGTTACTGTGTCTTTGGCTGCTCCTTTTATCGAAGAATGGATTTGTCGTGGAATAATATTAGAAGGATTATTAAAACATTTCAAACAAAAACCTTGGGTTGCGATTTTGTGGTCGGCATTTATTTTTGGTTTTATTCACTTAAATCCTTGGCAATTTGTGAGTGCTTTTGCGATTGGGATTTTACTTGGTTGGCTATATTTCACTTTCGTCTCTCTTCTACCATGTTTTTTTGTTCATTTTTTGAACAATGCCGTTGCAGCATTAGTGAGTATTATTGTAGAAAATCCCAATATTTCTACCAAAGACCTTTTATCTTCTGAAAATCAATATTATGTATTATTGTCCGTTGCCTTTTTGGTTTTAGTGGTGTGCCTTTATTTGCTAAAGGTGGTTGCCGACAAGCAAAAAAAAGAAGTAGTTTCGCTTTGAAGTTTAGATTTTTTTGTCAAAAAGGAACAATTAATCAATAGGAGGGTTTTAAGAGTAGAAGAAAATTAAATTTATAAAAAGATTATAATGACAGAATATCAAACTAAGGCAGAAAACGTTGCAGAAAACCCAAGTATTTTGCCTTATGCCTCCAATGCAGGCAGTGCCGTTATTAGACCAGAGGATTTAGGCAAAGTAAAGGGAAAATCCCTGCTGGCCATGCGACAGCAAACCGACAAACAAATGGGGCAGTTGGTTGATCAAATGCAGACCCTAGCTAGGCAAGCCAGTGAAATAAAAAAAAGAGTCGAAATTTCGGAAAGAATTTACGATGCCAACATCGGTTTTGAGCCAATCATTGGGCATTATTATTATGTTTTTGAAAAAGAAGATGGTTCAATCCTTATATCTATGGTTGCCCCACACGAGTGGGGAAGGTCGTTTAAATACAGTAGATATTTGGCAAAGGTATATCTTTTGGCCGACCATACTTGGGACGTTATCGAAGTACAAGCCGACGAAGATGGCGAAGTTTATGTAGAAATCTAACTTTTAATTTCTACAAAAAGTAGAAATTAGCCAATTCAATGTGATTTTTAATTATAAAATATATCATTTCTAATTCAATATGCAAAGTAATTACAACTGGGAAACCGTTAAAGAATACCAAGAGATTTTATTCCAATATTACGAAGGTATTGCCAAAATAAGTATCAATCGCCCACAGGTGCATAATGCTTTTACGCCCCTAACCGTTACAGAAATGTCGGAGGCCATGGAATTGGCAAGGCAAGACGAGCGGGTTGGAGTCGTGATTTTGACGGGCGTGGGCGGCAAAGCCTTTTGTTCTGGCGGAGACCAGTCTGTTCGTGGGCATGGTGGCTATGTAGGCGTGGACAAAGTGCCAAGATTGAATGTACTAGATTTACAAAAACAGATAAGAAGTATCCCCAAACCAGTAATAGCCATGGTGGCAGGTTGGGCAATTGGCGGCGGTCATGTGCTACACGTAGTATGCGATTTGTCGATTGCTGCCGAAAACGCTAGATTCGGACAAACGGGTCCCATAGTCGGTAGTTTTGACGGAGGCTTTGGTGCATCTTACTTGGCTAGAGTTGTTGGTCAAAAAAAAGCAAGAGAAATTTGGTTTTTATGCGACCAATACGATGCTCAGGAAGCCTTGAATATGGGTTTGGTCAATAAAGTTGTACCGCTCGAAAAATTAGAAGAAACCACGATTGAATGGTGCAATAAAATATTAGCCAAAAGTCCTTTGTCATTAAGAATGCTCAAATCTTCCTTTAATGCAGAGTTGGACGGACAAGCAGGAATACAAGAATTGGCTGGAAATGCCACACTTTTGTATTACCTTACCGAAGAAGCCAAAGAAGGCCGAAATTCATTTGTTGAAAAAAGAAAACCTGATTTTAGTAAATTTCCGAGATTTCCTTAAATCCTCTCGTTTATGAAAATTTTCATTTATTGCATTTTCTTGCTTGGACTTTACAGTAGCTGCAAAAAGGAAACCAATGCAGTGAACGCAAAATTAATCCTAAATTCTTGGAGAGAAAGAAGTGAAGAAAGCACATTTCTTCAAAGAAAATTCGTGCTTAGTCAAACAAATACGTTTGATGAAAACGTTTCTTTTAGGCAAGCCTTCAAATTTGAAAGTCCAAACATTCTAACCTTAAATTTAGAAGGAAGAGATGGCAAAGTACGGAATGTGGTTGGAACGTGGCGAATAATCAGTGGCGATATTCTCGAAATAACCTACAACAACGATTTTGTCGCAAACTTCACTAAAAGATATTTGGTTAGCTCCCTAACTGCCGAGTTATTGCTTTTATCTCCTATCACCAATTGAATTTTTACTTAGACTCAATGCTGATTTTGAAGATTGTTCAAAGCTAATTTTGGACGGCTTTGAAACTTGAATCTTCAACTTTAGTGAATTTCTTAAAAAAAGTTAAATTATGAATTACTGGCTCGCAAAGTCTGAACCTTTCAAATATTCATGGGACGATTTCGTTTTGCAGGGGACAGGAATTTGGGACGGCGTGAGAAGCTACCAAGCTAGAAACAATTTGATGGCTATGAAATTGAATGATTTGGTTTTATTTTATCATTCAAATGAAGGCAAAGAAATTGTTGGCTTGGCAAAAATCACAAAAGAACACTACCCTGACCCCACTAGCGATGACGACCGTTGGGTTGTGGTTGAATTACAGCCTGTCAATAAATTCCCCAAAACCGTAACGCTGGCAACCATCAAAAACCATATAGTTTTGCAAAATATGGATATGATTAGGCTTTCAAGGCTTTCGGTAGTGGAGGTAAAACCTCATGAGTTTGACATTATTATCAATCTAGCCAATGAAAAAGATTAGTTTTTTATTCGTTTTCTTCTTTTACTTTTCTGCAAACGCACAAGAAGTTAAAAGAATAGAGTTGCCCTTGTCGGCAACTATTGATAATTACCACCCAATTCCTATCGGAGACAAGGGTTTGTTGGTGTTGGCTCAAACCTCA
>JAYWHL010000037.1:0-5065 GCA_043777715.1 Cytophagaceae bacterium
GCCTGTTCGCCATTCAATGCCACCGTTCCTATATCGTCTTGGCCGTCTTCTGTTCCTGTATTAGGTTGAGAATCAGCATCATAAACATCTGATTTAGTAATTTCAGCTTTGTTTACAATCTTGTTTGAGCCTGTTACTTTGGCAATAAATTTAAGCGTATCGCTTTTGCCCGAAGCCAAATTGGCAATCAATCGGCTCGAAAGTGTTACGTTATTATTCGTAAAGTCGTTAGAACTTACAAACTCTAGCCCTGCTGGCAACACGTCTTTTACTTGAACGTTGGTGGCAGCATCTGGCCCATCGTTACGCACTATCAATGAGAACGTTACGTCAGAATTTACGTTTGGTTTGGCATTGCTCACTAACTTTCTAAGGCTCAAATCAGCTTGACGGATTCTTAGCACGGCATCGTCTTTATCGTCTTCGTTGTTGGCCGTACCGTTGTCATACTGCGAGTCAATATCTGGTTGGTCGGCGTTGCTTAATTGGGCAAAGTTTTTGATAATACCCGTGGCATTGCTGTTGATTTTGGCAACAAATGTAAGCGTAGCCGTTGAGTCCTTTTTGAGTGATTGTATCTTGGCTATCAGCGTATTACCAGCCGTATTGCTAAAGTTGGCACTACTCACAAAGGTCAATCCTTGTGGCAGAACGTCTTTTACCTCAACGTTGGTCGCCAAACTTGGCCCTGCATTTTTAACCCTAATCGTATAAACCACCTCTGCTCCAACATTCAGTAATGAATCAGAAACATCTTTGGTCAAACTCAAATCAACCACTTGGCCACCTGTGGTGCTGCTGCTGTTATCGTCTTCGTTTTTGTCTGTACCATTGTTTGGCGTAGAGTCTGGGTCAAACTGGTCGGTTTTGCTAATCTCTACTTTGTTGGTAATGGCCTGGCTGGTTGTTACTTTGGCTTGATAGGTCAATTCTCTACGAATACCAAATGGCAAAGCTGCAATTTTGGCCGTAAGGGTATCGCCTTTTTTCACAAAATCTTGGCTCGATACAAACTCCAAACCTGTTGGCAAAATATCTCTGATTTCGATATTCGAGGCAGCATCTGAGCCTGCGTTATCAACCGCAATGGTATAAGTTACAACACTTCCTAGGGTTGGCATTGGATTACTTACTTGTTTTTTGATACTCAAATCGGCCTCTTGGGTTTTCAGACTGGCGTCGTCGGTATCGTCTTGGCCGTTGGTTGTGCCATTATTTACCTGCGAATCTTGGTCAAATTGGTCAGATTTTGATATTTCAGCCGCATTTACAATCGTTCCTGCCTTGTTTACTTTCGTGGCAACGGTCAAGGTAATGCTCTCGCCTACATTGATTTGAGGTAAATTATTACTCAAAAGCGTACCTGCGGTGTTTACAAAATGCGTACTGCTTACAAAACTCAAACCTGCTGGCAACACGTCTTTTACCTGTACGTTGGTGGCACGGCTTGGGCCATCGTTTTTAACTTTAATGGTATAAACCACCGTTTCGCCCACATTTGGTTTGGCATTTGAAACGTCTTTTTGCAAACTCAAATCTGCTTGTTCGCCATTGAGCATCACCGCACCCACATCGTCTTGACCGTCGTCTGTGCCTGTATTTGGTTGAGAATCAGGGTCTGACTGGTCGGTTTTCGTGATTTCCGCTTTGTTTATAATCGTGCCTTGGCCTGTAACCTTGGCCGTAAACTTCAAAGTATCGGCTTTGTTAGGCAAAATTTGAGCTACATTTCTTGATAATAAAATACCGTTGTTGTTACTAAAATCTATACCACTTACAAAGGTCAAACCTGTTGGCAAAATGTCTTTTACCACTACGTTTGTGGCCGTATCTGGCCCCGCATTGCGAATTACCAACGAGAAGATAATGTCATCGCCTACGTTTGGCTTGAGGTTATTTACCAATTTCAATAAACTCAAATCGGCTACGGGTACACTGATTTTTACAGAATCGGTATCGTCTTGGCCGTCTTGTGTGCCGCTATTTGGTGTAGAATCTGGGTCAAATTGGTCAGATTTAGAAACCTGTGCTTTGTTGATGGTAACACCCGCCTTTACAACTTTGGCCGTAAATACGAACACTTGGCTTTTGCCACTCTGAATACTATCTGCCTTGCCCGTAACCGTACTAGACTGATTGACAAGCAATTGAGACGAAACAAATTCGATTCCTGCTGGCAAAACGTCTTTTACTTCTACGTTGGTGGCCGTGTTTGGCCCAGCGTTGGCCACGGTGATTGAGTAGTTGATTAACTCGCCTACATTTGGCCGAACCTTGCTTACGGTTTTCTTCAAACTCAAATCAGATTGCTTGCCGTTGGTGGTTGCCGAGGCCGCATCGTCTTCGCCATTGTCTGTACCATTGTTTGGCTTAGAGTCAGGGTCGAACTGGTCAGATTTTGTAATCTGTGCTTTGTTGGTAATTCCTCCTGCCGTATTTACTTGAGCAACAAAAGTTAATGATTTTGTGATTCCCGAGTTCAAAGTTGGAATATCGGCCGTTAAAGTATCGCCCGATTTTGTAAAGTCTAAACTCGTTACAAAGGTCAAACCTGCTGGTATTACGTCTTTTACTTGAACATTGGTGGCGGCATCTGGGCCTGCATTGCTAACTTCTAGCGTATAGGTAACTTGCTGGCCAACCGTTGGCGAGGCATTGCTTACCAATTTACGAAGGCTCAAATCAGCCACTTGGGTTGTTAAACTGGCCGAAGCGGCGTCGTCTTGGCCATCATCAAAACCTGTATTTGGTTGAGAATCAGGGTCAAACTGATCTGCTTTGGCAATTTCGGCTTTGTTTACCAACGTTCCTGCCTTCTCTACTTTTACCAAAACGGTTAGGTTTACCGAAAGCCCAACTTTGAGTGTATCAATCTTGCGGCTTGATAATGTACCTGCAAGATTTGTAAAGTCTGATGACGACACAAAAGTCAAGCCCGTTGGCAATACGTCTTTTATTTCAATATTACTTGCCTTGCTTGGCCCTGCATTGCTTACTTTGATGGTGTAGGCAACTACGTCCCCTACGTTTGGTCGTGGTTTGTCGATAACTTTGGTTATGCTCAAATCTGCTTGTTGGCCACCAATCGTAACCGAACCTATGTCGTCTTGGCCATCGCCTGTGCCTGTATTTGGCGTAGAAGTTGGGTCGAACACGTCAGATTTTGTAATTTCTGCTTTGTTAATAATCGCCCCTGTGGCCGTTACCGTGGCAATAAACCTTAATGTATCGGTTTTCCCTGCTTTTACTTCGCCAATGATATTGCTCAAAAGTGTTCCGTTGGCAATGCTAAAGTCTGAACTACTCACAAAACTCAAACCTGTTGGCAAAACATCACTCACTTGAATCCCCGTTGCGGCATCTGGGCCTAGGTTTCTGACTACCAACGAATACATAACTTTATCGCCCACATTTGGCCCAAAACTACTTACCAATTTGGTCAGTTTGAGGTCGGCGGTCAATACTCGTACTTTGGCATCGTCGGTATCGTCTTCGGCGTTTTCGGTGCCGTTGTCTGGGGTAGAATCTCCATCGGGTTGGTCTGATTTACTGATTTGTGCTTTGTTAATCACTACGCCCGTGCCTGTTACTTTGGCCGTGAAGGTTAAGGTTACGACCGAATCTTTTTTGATAGAAGCAATCTTGGCAATGAGCGTATTTCCGCCCGTATTGGTAAAGAAATTGCTACTCACAAAACTCAAACCCGCTGGTAGGGCATCTTTTACCTCTACGTTTGTGGCCGTACTAGGCCCAGCGTTTCTTACTTTGATGGTATAAATAACGTTTCCGTTGCGATTTACCAATGAATCCGAAACGTCTTTGGTTAAACTCAAATCGGCCAATTGACCACCCAAAGCCACAAAGGCGTTGTCGTCTTCGTTGTTGGCAGTGCCATTGTTTGGCTTAGAATCTATATCAAATTGGTCGGCTTTTGAAATCTCTGCACGGTTAATGATAATGCCCGCTCGGTTCACGGTAGCAATAAAGGTTAATGACTTGCTAACGCCCACGGCCAAACCTGCAATATTTGCCCGAAGGGTATCTCCAGTTTTGATAAAATCAGGAGAAGAAACAAACGTTAAACCTAGCGGCAAGGCGTCTTTTACTTCAATGTTGGTGGCCGTGTTTGGCCCAGCGTTGCTTACTTCTAAGGTATAAGTTACGTTTGTACCCACGGCTGGGGCAATGTCAGATACTTTTTTCGAGAGGCTCAAATCGGCCACTTGGGTCTGAATATCGGCTTTGGCTTGGTCGTCTTGGCCATCGCTTACGCCTGTATTCACTTGCGAATCTGGGTCAAACTGGTCGGCTGTTACAATTTCGGCACGGTTGGTCAATTTACCATTTTTGGCCACTTGTACTTTCATGGTCAATGCCTGTGTTGCCCCAATCGCTAGGCTTGGAATATTAACCGAAGTCAAAGTATCTCCCGTACTATTTTTTGTAAAATCGATTGATGAAACAAAGGTCAGACCGCTTGGCAAATAATCTTTTAGCTTGATATTGGTCGCTACACTTGGGCCATCGTTTTTAACAATCAAAGTATAGGTCAGTTCATCGCCTACATTTGGCGAGGCATTACTTACGGTTTTAGTCAAGCTCAAATCTGCCTGTTGGCCATTTAAGATTACCGCCCCTACATCGTCTTGACCGTCTTCTGTACCTGTATTTGGTTGAGAATCAGGGTCAAACTGATCGGCTTTCGTAATTTCAGCTTTGTTGATTATGCCTCCGTTTTGTAATACCTTGGCCACAAATTTCAAGGTGTCTGTACGTCCAACCAAAATTTGTGAGATATTCCGAGATACGAGTGTTCCGCCCAAAAGCGTAAAGTCTGAACTACTCACAAAACTCAATCCTGCTGGCAAAACATCGCTTACCTGCACACCTGTTGCGGCATCAGGGCCTGTGTTTCTGACCACCAACGAGAACGTTATGTTATCGCCTACATTTGGAGCAATTTTATTTACCAATTTGGTCAAACTCAAATCCGATTGGCGTACTCGTACGGTAGCTTTGTCGGTATCGTCTTCGTTTTTGTCCGTGCCATTGCCTGGGGTTGAGT
>JAYWHL010000038.1:0-5062 GCA_043777715.1 Cytophagaceae bacterium
TAGGCTTCTCCGAAGCCCGAAGAGAGGGGTATTATAATTTTCTACAAAGGTTGTGCCTCTCCGAGGCAAAGTAGCAGAAAGTAATCTACGATTAAAAAAAACTTATTAAACACTGTATTTAGTCCCAATCTTTATTCAAATTACTTTTATTTAACCATAGCATTTCCTCATGATTTCAATCCGAAAAGCAACTTTAGCAGACGTTCAATCTATTATTATTTTAGCAACAACAATTTGGAACGAAGTTTATTCAAACATCATTTCTAAAGCACAAATCGATTATATGTTAGAAGCTCGTTATAACGAATATCGAATAAAATCAGAAATAGAGTCGGAGGATAATGTATATTTTATGGCCTTTTCTGAATCGGAATTTGTCGGTTTTGCCCATGTCGGACTATTGGACGAGGACACTAGTTATTTACACAAAATTTACTTTTTATCTAATTTGAGAGGTAAAGGCTTAGGAAAAATGATTTTGAGTGAGGTTGTTAATTTTGCAAAAACAAATAAATCAACTTCTTTGGTCTTGAACGTTAATAGAGCAAACCCCGCCCTTGGTTTTTATGAAAAAATGGGTTTTGAAACCATCGAATCAGTTGATGAAACCATTGGCGGCGGTTTTTTTGTAAATGATTATGTGATGGAAAAACTCATTTCTTAGTTTTTTCGACTTCCTGATTTTTAACTTGGCTCTTATATCCCAACAAGGGCGAATATCCAACGCTTTCTTTTACATAATAGCCCGTTCCGTTATAGGGTCGCTTCTGTGGGTGTGTTTTACAAGCAACTGAACAAGCACCTTCCATTTTTTCTGAACAAGCAGCACACATTGGTACGTGTTCATTACAAACGGGATTTGCACAATTTACCATTCGTTCAGAGGGTGTTTGGCAAACAAAACATTTTGAAATGACACTTGGGTTTATTTTATTTACATTTACGGTCAGGCGGTTATCAAACACATAACATTGGCCTTCAAAATCCTCTCCTCCTTCTTCCAAACCGTATTTTATAATACCCCCGTGAAGTTGATACACATTTTCAAAACCTTGTTCTAATAAATACGCCGAGGCTTTTTCGCATTTTATTCCGCCCGTACAATAGGTAATAATTTTCTTCTTTTTGAGATGTTCAATTTCTTTGATATGCTCGGGCAATTCTCTAAGGTTTTCCATTTCAAAAGTTATTGCATTTTTGAATTTCCCAACCGTATGCTCATAAACCGAACGCATATCAACGATTACTACATCGTCATCATCTTTGATTTTTCTAAATTCGGCAGGTTCTAAATGTTTTCCTGTTTTGATATTTGGATTAACGCCCAAATCAGAATTTACAATTTCGTCTTTTATTCTTACATGAAGTTTCTTAAAAGCATGATTATCAGAGACTTCTACTTTGAAATCAAAATTGCTATTTACGAATATTTTGTCGTTTTTGAGCCAATTCATATATTTTTGACAATCCTCGGCCAAACCCGAAACTGTACCATTCAAACCCTCATTAGCTACGATGATTCTCCCTAAAAGATTGTTTTCAAGACAAAATTTGTGGTGAATATCTCGATACGTTTCCGTGTCTTCAATAGGGGTATAGTTGTAATATAAAAGTATCTGATATGCGTAGTTGGTATCCATCTTTAAAAATTTGTTCTTGCAAATTTACGAATTTTCAAAATCATTTTGTAAAAACTATTGGCTTTGCAGTATTTTTGTCGATAAACAAATCAATTATTATTTAAAAAATCTTATGCACATTGCAGTAACAGGAAATATTGGGGCGGGTAAAACAACCCTGGCTAAAAAATTGGCCGAACATTATGGTTGGGAGGTTATGTATGAAGCAGTGGAGGGAAATCCTTATTTAGCTGATTTTTATGGCAACATGGAACGCTGGTCTTTTAACTTACAAATGTATTTTTTGAAAAGTAGGTTTGAACAAGTGATGGAGATTAAGGATTCTAACAAGAAAATCATACAAGATCGTACTATTTATGAAGATGCTTATATTTTTGCCAAAAACCTAAAAGAGTCGGGTAAGATGTCGGCGGTGGACTATGAAACTTATTTTGGACTTTTTTCTTTGATGATGAAAGTTGTAAAGGCTCCAGATTTGATGATTTACCTAAAAGCTGATTTACCAAAATTGGTTAAACAAATTAAAAAACGAGGAAGGGACTTTGAAGCTGGAATTTCGGAAGAATACCTATCGAACTTAAACGAACATTATCGTTTTTTTACAGAAAATTATAAAGTAGGTACTTTGTTGGTTATCGACGTCAATGAACTTGACTACGTTAATAAAACGGGAGATTTTGAATTTATTATTCAGAAAGTTGATAAGGCTTTGCTTTTTGCATAAAAAAACCAGCGTATAAAACGCTGGTTTTAAGGCCGTGACTACGGGGAGACTCGAACTCCCATACCCTTGCGAGCACTACCACCTCAAAGTAGCGTGTCTACCAATTCCACCACGTGGCCTTTAATGATACAAATATAAGAAAAATTTGCCCCTAAGGCAACAAAAACAAGGTTGATTTTTTAATTTTGTATTTGAAACAATAAATCTAAAAATAACATGGCACTCGAATTAGTAGGCGTTTTACAAATAATTTTACCAGAAGTATCTGGACAAGGAAAAAACGGAACTTGGACAAAACAAGATTTTGTACTCGAAACCCAAGATACTTATCCTAAAAAAGTATGTTTGTCGGCATGGGGAAATCAGGTTGGAGAAATTAAAAAATTTGCCATCGGAGATACCCTCACGGCAAGTTTGAACCTTGAGTCAAGGGAATATAACGGAAAATGGTACACTGAAGCTAGGGCTTGGAAAATTACCTCGGGAAATACTGAGGGCGGTTCGTCGCCAAGTACCGAAAGAGTTGAAAGACAACAATCTACACCGCAATCAACGCCAAAATCAACATTACCTGCGGCGGATTTAACGAGTTTTGAAGAAAGTGATGATTTGCCTTTTTAGGCTAATTTTGAATTCATAATCAATAAAAAAAGGCTTCAATCGAAGCCTTTTTTTATGTTCATTTTAACAATTTATTTCTACGAATTTTTATTTTTATCCAATTGTTGCAGAGCCATCATTTGTTGTAAATTTTTCTGCATTCCTTCATTTGAACCGTCCAAGAAAATCACGTTTCCTTTTCCTTGTTCTGCAAAATGTTTGATAGATTCTGTCCACATTGAGAAATAAACCAAAGAGGGGTCTAAATTATTGTCGTTCAGCTCTTTAACAGCCATAGCCATACCCTTGGTTACTTCCTCACGAAATAAAGCAACGCCTTGACCTCTCAATTGGGCAGCTTCTCTTTCGGCAGTTGCAGATATTTTGATTGCATTTCCTTCGGCTTCTGCGGCCTTCGTTTTTGTAATCAAAAGTGCTTGACCTTCGTTTTCGGCGGCAGCTTTTAAATTACTAGATGCCACTACCTTCGCCATCGACCTAATGATTTCTTCATCAAAAGAAATATCGTTTAATTGTAAGTCTATCAAGTGATATCCCCACGATTCCAAGGTATCGTCTAGTTGGTCTTTTACATTCAAAATTATTTCCGTTCTCAGAGATAAAATTTCTGCTTGACGCTGGGTAGCCACAAAACTACGAATCGAACCTTCAACGGTTCTAATCAAGGCTTGCATCAAACTACGCTCGTCCATAAACTTAAAAGCCACGTTTTTGATGGTTTCTTCCTCTTGGTTCAAAACTGCATAAACCAGCATGGCTTTAAAATTAACATTGGCTTGATCTTTTGTAATGGCTTGAAATTCAAGTTCTAACGACCTGTTTTGTATCGAAATTCGCCTAAAAATAAATTCAATTAGGGGGATTTTGAAATTCAAACCTGGTGTCATTATTCGTTGGTATTTACCAAAAACTGTAATTATGGCTACTGTACCTTGTTGGACAACCACAACAGCCGAAAACAAAAGAACCAACGCAAAGAATAAAAGAATAGAGAATGTTATCATATTTTTTTTGATTTGATTGTCCACAAATCTACTACGAAAACGAGTTAGATTTCAGGATTTAGGATAGAAACACACAAAACCCTGATGTATGGGAAGTTTTGGGTCGTTTTATCTTTTATCTAAGATTTCCCAATCCCCCATTCATGCCAATTACTTGCCCAGTTATCCATTTACCCGTATCTTCTATCAAAAAACTTGCCATTGCAGCCACTTCTTCTGATGTACCAAACCTACCGATGGGGTGTCGTTTGTTTGAGGCTTCAATTCGTTCGGGTGAGCCTAATAGGTTTTTTGCTAAAGGGGTATCTGTTAATGAGGGTGCAATGGCATTTACTCTAATATTGTTTCCTGCCCATTCGGCTGCTAATGAGCGAGTTAGTCCTTCAATTGCTCCTTTTGAGGCCGCCACCGAAGCATGAAAACCCATTCCTGTTTGTACGGCTACTGTCGAGAAAAACAATACCGAAGCACCTTCACTAGCCTTTTTGAGTAGTGGCAAAACCTGTTGTGCGATGCTAACAGCTCCCAAAACATTAATCTGAAAATCCTTTTTAAAGTCGGCTTCGGTTAATCTATGAAAAGGCTTGAGATTGATTGTCCCAGGGCAGTAAACCAAGGCATCAAGGTTTTGGGGAAGAAAATCGGTAGGGATTGGACTTGGGTTTTCGGCGTCCCAAGTTTCAAAGTTAATGCCATCAATGTTTGGTCTTGACCGTGAGAGCGAATAGACATTATGACCTTTTGAAGTTAATTGATTTGCCAAGGCTAGTCCAATTCCAGAACTTGCCCCTACGATTAAAATATTTTTGTTATTCATTTTGGTTTTTAGTTTCCATAAAAACCAGCTAACACAAAAATATGTTTAAGTTATATTTGCCAAAAATGCGAATTAGGGGTTGAAATGCCCGTTAGGCTGTTATTTTGGTAGAAAATGCCTTAATCCAAAATGTCGCCCCGATAGGGCTTTTGAACATAATAGGCATCATTTTTTACCAAAATTACGCCTCTCTGAGGCTAAAAATGTAATTTCAACTCATTATTCGCAATTAACACCCCTCCCGAATTGCGGGGAT
>JAYWHL010000039.1:0-5059 GCA_043777715.1 Cytophagaceae bacterium
ACTTATTTCTTTCCGCCAAAATTGACTCTTTTTCAACTAGACTTTAGCTTTTTTATCGACCGTAGCGATGCTACGCTCGTTCCACTTCGGCTCAAAAAACCTTTGCCTAGTCAAAAAATAGCCTAATTTTGCCCTAAAATTAAAAGTTTATACAGCTTCTTTGTTTAGTAGTTTCGTAAAAAATATAACAACAACCTAAAAAAATGATAAATTTCACAGGAAAAGTAGCCATGGTAACTGGCTCAGGGTCGGGGCTTGGCCGAGCCGCAGCCATTTTGTTTGCCCAACAAGGAGCAAAAGTGGTAGTGTCGGACGTAAATATTGAAGGCGGCCACCAAACCGTAAAAACCATTGTTGATGCAGGTGGCGAGGCTATTTTTGTGGCTTGTGATGTAACCAACGAAGACCAAATAAATGCCCTTGTTGCCAAAACCGTAGAGACTTATGGCCGCTTAGACGCCGCCGTAAACAACGCTGGTATTGGCGGGGCGTGGATACCATCGCATAAATATACCCTAGAAGGCTTTGAAAAAGTAATGGCCGTAAACTCTACGGGGGTGTTTTTGTGTATGAAAGCCGAGTTAGAAATAATGCTAAAACAAGGCTCAGGGGCTATTGTCAATATCTCATCGGTGTCGGGATTGGTGGGTTTTCCAAACAATATAGCCTATGCTGCCAGCAAACACGCCGTGGTGGGCATGAGCCGCACCGCAGGTTTAGAATATGGAAAAAAAGGAATTAGGGTCAATGCCGTTTGTCCAGTATTTACGGTTACGCCCATGGTAACGGGCATGATAGATGTGATTGGCGACGATTTAGGCCAAAAACTAGAAAAATCTATCCCCATGAAACGCTTTGGCCAGCCCGAAGAAATAGCCGATGCCATTGTATGGCTATGTTCGGAGAATGCCTCGTTTATGAACGGCCACGCCCTACCCGTGGACGGTGGCATGACGGCTGGGTAACACATCGACTTTAGGTAATAAGCTAAATACCAGTAGCTTACGGCTTATTGCCTAAAGTCTTTCAACTTGCTTTGTAGTCATCGTAAAGGTAGTTTTGCCATTGATTTTTTGTAAAATTCCTATTTTATAAACACCTGCCAACAGCATTGATTTCTGAACAAATGCCACTACACCCTCCCCTATTCTAAACGGATTTTTACCATTGTAGGGAATGGGCATTGAGGCAAATAAATAAGTGTGTTGGGCCGAAACCAAAGCATAGTAAATCCCATCGTCTTTTTGAGAACCTTCATTTTGATAATTTGGACACGAAACCGTGAAATTATCAGTCGTTTCCCGTACTTCTAGGTTTGGATATTTCCCTAAATTAGCCTTTGGTATTTCAAAATACGTAGGATATTGATAAAGATTTTTCTGAATCAGTCCTTCCATTATTTTGGCAATATAGGGCTGTAACGGCGAGCCAAGCATTGCCCCCAACCCCACTTGATTATGGGCTTGGTTATAGGACGATACCATCAAATTTCTCCTTCTGCTTGTTACCTCTGGCGTGAATCTCCAGTAGGATACTCCATTAAAAATCAGAGTAATAGCAATAATAGTTATTTGAAGTTTCAAAGAATCTTTGAGCCTAAAACTCGCTAAAAAAGCTAAATAGCAAAGACATAAAAACAGCGTTGGATAAAGTTTATAGTTGCTAACCACCAACACTCCAAAACCGAATCGAGGCCGCAACAAAGCCACAATGAGGGCATTGAGTAACAGATATGTAAAAGCCCCTACCAAGAACGATACTTGCGAACTTGGCACAAACTTAGCCTTAAAATTTTTAAGATATTGAGTTAAAATTTTCCAAAACCAAAAGCCCCAAAAGAGCATAAACGCAAGCCCTGCCGCAATGGGCAAGCCAAAACGATAAGGCTCAAAACGAGCAGGAATGAGGTCGGCAAAACCACCCACAAAGGCAAAAAAGCCAAAAAGAGTCTTGAAAGGGTGGGCAAAAAAGAAAACAAAACCGTCTTGATTGGCTTCGGTATTAAAACCTCGAAAATAAAGAAAAATGCTTAAACCACTCGCCAAAAGCCATAACAAAGAGATTTTCCAACGTTTTTGAAAAAGCAAAACCACTAAACCCGCCACCCAACCAAACATTCCGTTTGACATAGAAAAAGTAGCAAAAACCACTACGGTCATTGCCCCCAAAACCACAAACCAACGGCTAGGTTTGCTAAGGAGATAAAGGGCTAAAAACACAAAAAATACCGTGGGTTGATGTTGTAAACTGGTGATACTCCAAAAGCTAAGTAGATGATAATGAGGCTGAAAGAGCAAAAAAGCCAGTGGTGCAAAATAAAGAAGCGAAAGATTATTAGGTTTGAAATTTTTATAAAAAAGCCAAAAAATACCCAAAACACAAAGATTACCAAGCAACATCAAAAACACAAAATTGAGTTTACCCAATAGCCCTACCGATAATAAAGACATCAGTTTTGTGAATAATATCCTGTGTTCGTTGTTGGGTTTTAGGAGCAAATCGATTTTTTGAGACCACGTATTTGCCCTAAAAAAATCTAAAACAAAAGCAGGAATTGCCTCTACATCGTCGAACCAAGGGCTATCAACAGCAAAGCGAAAAAAGTAAGCAAAACTTATTAAAATAGGCAAGGACAGCAGGACAATAGCCCAATGGTTTTTTTTCATAAAAAGGAGAATTGACAATTGGTAACTATTCATTCCCCCATTGGGGACTAGGGGGCGAATCAGGCAAAGTATTTCCGCCTGATTCGCCACATTTCAAACGGAATTTTAAGCAAATGACTAAATTTTAAGCGAGAATCTCCTTTTTCTATCCAAGTATTAAGAGGTACTTCTATCATCATTTTTTTGGAATTGGCCAAGCCATATTGCTGGATAATACGAGCAAAAATTTCTAAATCAAACAACCACCTACTCAAAAAAGGTTCTTGACATATTTTAGTTATCAGGCTAGTATTCAATAGTTTAGCCCCACATTGGGTATCATAAATGGGCAACGGAATCACAAAACTAGCGGCTGTGGCAAAGAGTCTGCCAAAATAATGCCGACTGGCTTTCCGCTCAATATACGAACCAATTCGCATAAGCCTAGAGCCAAAAGCCATGAGATAATTACCTTTTTGGCGTTCGGAATCTAACAAAAAAATCTCTTGAAGGGGCGTGGCCAAATCGGCATCAAAAAAAGCAACGGCCTCGAAATTTTGCCAATTGATTGCCGCCAAAAGTCCTTGCCTCACGGCCTCGCCTTTGCCAACGTTTTTGGGTAAATCCAAAACCATAATTCTACTTTCACGGCCTTTTTTACAATTCAAAAGCAGATTGATAGTATCATCGGTTGAGCCATCGTTTACAAAGCAAAAAGAGATAGAAGGGTTTTTTTGGTAAAAATCAAGATAGGTCGCAACTTCTAAACGAGTACCTTCTTGATAACAGGGAATAACAATGCAAAGAGCCATTGAACGATATAAATTTTAAAAAACCCAAGGCTTTTGAGCGATAAGTGATAATTTTACAAAACGGGTAGGTATTTATTGAAAACGAAAGCCTTTTTGCGAACCATTTCAAACAAATATAAGCCCGAAACTCTAAATCTCTAAATACTATGCTCCAAAATCTTGGTACTTTCGATGTCGTTGTGTTGGTTGTCTTGTTAGTTGGCCTTACGTTTTCTAGTTTTTTGGCAGGGTTATTCAAAAAAAAATCAGGTTCTGGGGCCAGCGAAGACTATTTTATGGCGGGGAGGTCGCTAAGGTGGTGGTCGGTGGCGGGCTCTATTTATGGTACTAATGTTAGTGCCGTGCAGATTATCGGAATGCTGGGCGTTGGCTATTCCATCGGTTTTGCCCAAAGCCACTACGAAATCTTGGCCATTTTACCCATCTTGGCTTTGGCCTATATTTTTATACCTATCTATCGCAAAAGAGAGGTTTTTACACTTTCGCAGTTTTTGGCCAATCGTTATGACGGTGCTGCCCAAACGGCCTATTCTTTGCTCAATATCTCTTTTATTGTTATTCAAACAGTGGCGGGTTTTTATATCGCCAGCCGCACTTTGGGTTTGTTGTTTAATGGCAGTGGTTTTGAAATAACATACCTTCAGGGCATCATTGCCATTGCAGTAGTGGCAGGGGTTTTTGCTATTTTTGGAGGTATGGAATCGGTGGTAATTGCCGATAATATTCAAACGGTTTTGATGGTTTTCTCGGCCATAACAGTAGGGTTATTAACCTTCGCTCAACCCGAAATCAAAGGCTTTTGGGGTTTGCTACACCTAGACCAATCTGTGCCCTTGGCTCAACAAAAAATGCACCTTTATTTACCCTCAAACCACAAAGATTTACCATGGACAGGGGCGTTTACGGGACTGATGATTCTCCATTTTTTTTATTGGACAACCAACCAATATCAGGTGCAAAGAGTATTGGCGGCGGCCTCAGACCGAGACGCCAAGCTAGGGACAATTGCCGCTGGATTTTTGAAACTAACCATTCCGTTTTTCTCGATTGCAGCGGGTGTGGCGGCGGCCTATATTTTCAAAATCCGATTGGGCATAACCGACATCAAACCCGACGATGCTTTTCTGAAACTTACCGAAATGGTGCTGCCGTCGGGTTATGGCATCAAAGGGCTTATTTTGGCGGGGCTAACCTCGGCCTTGTTGTCGTCTATTTATTCCATGCTCAATTCGTTTACTACGCTCATTTCGGTAGATATTTACAAAAAACTCATCAACCCACAAGCCAATAACCAACAAGTGGTTCGGTTTGGTAAAATGGCCATCGCTGTGGTCGTTACGTTGGCTGCGTTTTTGGCACTGTATTCCTACGACCCTAGCTCGGCAGGCAATTTTTCATTAACCGTTTCGGCTCAATTGTCTTATCTTAAACCAGGCATTGTCGTTGCCTTTTTTATTGGTATTTTTTGGCGGAAAGTTCACCCAAAAACCGCCATGATTACGATGTTGGCCGCTCCAGTTTTTGCTATTATTATTGAGCAATTCTATAATCATTTTTTGGGTACACATCAGGGCATTTCCGATGTTTTTGGGGTTAAACTCA
>JAYWHL010000040.1:0-5054 GCA_043777715.1 Cytophagaceae bacterium
GTACTTGGACTAAATTAGTTTGTACTATTTATGTCGTAATCATTTGTATTTTAAGCCAATAGCGAGTCTCGGCCAGCACAAGCTAATTGCCAACAGCTACTCCTTAGCCTCTAGCAATCTGCCTTTTGGCCTGCTTATTTCTCAAATACTTGTTCCTTGAATTTATCAAAAATAAACAAATAGTACTATTTAAAGATTAATTTGAAATTGAGTAATTATTGATTGGTCAAAATTATATCAAAAAAATGCTTTTAACAATATTTTAAGCAAATATTAATTATTTTTAAACTTATTTTATATAAAATCACAATTATTAATAAAAAAAGATATACATTTGAGCCATGAAAAGTACAAATATACATTTTTGTATTTCAAATTTAGAAGCCTTAAATTTATGAATAAACTCCAACTAACACTTGTGGGTGCTGGCCCAGGCGATGAGGAACTGATAACGCTAAAGGCCATCAAGGCCATCAAAGATGCCGATGCCATTTTATATGATGCCCTAGCCAACGAAGCCATTTTGGAATATGCCAAACCGAATACATTTCTTAAATATGTGGGCAAACGTTGTGGGGGGCATTCTTATACCCAAGGCCAAATCAATGATTTGATTGTAGAAACTGCCTATCAATATGGCCACGTGGTACGCCTAAAAGGTGGCGATCCTTTTGTGTTTGGTAGGGGATACGAAGAAATTGCTTTTGCCCAAAAATTTGGAATTTCCACGGCCATTGTGCCAGGCATTAGCAGTGTTATTGCCGTGGCGGCTTTGCAGGGCATACCCGTAACGGCCAGAGGTGTGGCCGAAAGTTTTTGGGTAATGACAGGCACAACTCAATCGGGGCAATTGAGTGATGATATTCACTTGGCCGCACAGTCCAAGGCCACAGTGGTTATTTTGATGGGAATGCACAAATTGAGCGAAATAACAAGTATTTTCAGACAAGCTGGCAAGGGCGATGTACCCATGGCCATTATCCAAAATGGCACCTTAAAAAACGAGAAATGCGTATTGGGAACGGTGGTTGATATACCACAAAAAGTGAGTTTGTATCAAATCACAAATCCAGCTATTATTGTTATTGGCGAGGTCGTGAACCTACACCCCGACATCAACAAAATGGTTTTTGACTATTTAGAATCCTAAGAATTCGGGAGAATTGCGTTACATTTTTAAAATTGTCCAATACTCAGTACACAGTTTAATAAGTTTTTTGGATTCTTTTGGCAACATAATGCGTAAAGAAGTCTCATGTAATTGGAATAACTAATCCGAATAGGGGCTTGAAGTTTTGGCTTTGCTATATTTTTGCCTCGGAGAGGCTTAACCTTTGTAGTAAAAAACGTCAAAAACCTTGTTATTTCGCTTCGGAGAAGCGTAACCTTTGCAAGGTTAGGCTTCTCCGAAGCCCGAAGAGGGGGTATTATAATTTTCTACAAAGGTGGTTGGTAAGCCACCAACCACCGAAAAATTATTTAAGTGTTTGATAATAAGATGTTTATAAATTTTTAAATAAAAATAACAGACCAAAAATTGCCACACAAAGGTTTTGAACAATAGCCCAAACAACGAGTGGATAAAAAGACCGACTAGGTAAAAATTGATAGGCAATTCGCAAACGAAGGTGTTTGACAAAACTATGAATAAAAAAAGCCAAGGCCACCAAAAATAAAGGAGAAAAAAGCCCAATTGTTACTAAAGTTAGCCCCCAAATGGCAAGATAAATGCCACTTAGCCGCAGATAGGTTTTGAGTACCAGTACCAAGGCATTGGCTAATTGGTCTATGGATTTTTTAATACCTTGATTGATAAGTAGATAGCAAAAAAGTAAGCCACTTGCAGCCATTGAAGTAAGCCAAATGCAGACTAGGGGAAATGGTTTATCAGCCGATTTTAAAAATAAAATTGCTGGGCATAAACTCAATTGTAAACCAAAAACAAGGAAACTAAACAATAACACAAGCAAAAACCTAGCTTTGAGATTGAAGTCTGGTGCGGGGTCTATGCCGATACATTGCTTTGGCGAGGGCATAATAACTCGACGATTGTAAGATATAAATTTATAAAGGGGTTTTAGGAGTGCCTTAAAATATTGATGGTTGAGCAACGGGGCAAGAAGTGGAAAATGCTTGGCCAACAAAAATGTAAGAGCGTCAAGGCCATAGATGGTTTGGTGGCTGTGGCTATCCAGTAACGGAATTTCATGTCTGGCTCGGTCGAGGTCTATTTCTTGCAATAAATTTTGGTCTAAATTGCTAAAGGTTATTCTGCCGTTTTCGGGCAGAACGCCCATTTTTACAAATTGCCGAGTGTAAAAATTACACATTGGGCAGGTGTCGTCGTAGATGATGGTTTTCATGATGATAAATTTTTAGCTTAGGCCAAAGCATAGTTTGGTCTAAATTTTAAAGAATCAATGAATCAACAAACTTATTTTATGATAAAATTTCTGTGGCGGGGTAAAGTACTGGTTGGGTTAGAGCTTGTTTGGCTTTGTTTCTTAGTTTGAAGAATACATATAAATTAAGAAAATGCACGATTCCTAAAATAAGAATGATGGCTCCAATTTTGATACTTAAAATCTCGAATACTTCTTGGTAGCTGACAATTTTACGATTTTCCTGCATCATAAAGCAGATATAACCAAAGTTGAGTAAGTAAAATCCTACCAAAAGGAGTTTGTTTACGGCCTCGGCTAGGGCTTCGTCTTGATGAAAGATTTCAATCAAAAAAATCTTGCCATTTTTAAATAAAACCTTTGCTACCCAAATAGTAATGGCAATGCTTAGCGGTAAATAAATGCTGTAAGTAACGATGTTGTGGTTCATTTTAGTTTTGTTTATGTGAATTTAATTTATTGAATTTTCAGTAATTATTGAAAATATATGTTAAAAAATAAAAGCCACTTGGCTCTATTTTTGACTGTATTCTAGTATTTGGCTCGTAACAATCGTTGCTAAAAAAATCTTTTCTATTTGAAAGATACTAACGTTTAATTTGCTAAGATAGCCGATAAGGCTGATTATTTTTTACTTAAAAATCTTGAAAAAGTTAGACCAAAACCAATTTTCTTCGGCTTTGATTACAGTTTCTAGGGTTGTGTTGGCGTTGTTGGCAAATTTTTTAAGTCCTTGTACAACCTCTGCAAATTGTTTGGCATCTGGATCCATTACATCGGCCTCTACCGACGACACTTGCTCTAAAACCTTTAATATAGGCTCTAATTCACGCTTTTTACGCTCCTTGGCTACTTGCATGGCCACTTTCCATATATCTTTATCGGCCCAAAAATACTCTTTACGTTCGCCTGGTTTATGGATTTTCTTAACAATACCCCAGTCCATTAAATCTCGGAGGTTCATATTGGCGTTTCCTCTCGAAATCTGTAATTGTTCCATTACGTCTTCGGTGGTTAGAGCCTCTGCCGACACCAACAACAGGGCGTGTACCTGTGCCATAGAGCGGCTAACGCCCCAACTACTCCCCAACGTGCCCCATGCTTGTACTAAATGTGTTTTGGCTTCTTCTAAGTTCATATTGTGTTTGATTACGATTCAAAGGTAAATAAAATTATTAAACTTTCAATAATAATTGAAAATATTTTTTTAATTATTATTGGTTTTTATTTTTTTGAAAATAGATGTCCGACAATTTTTGTTACACAGTTTTTTTCCACAAAAACTGTCATAGAACCTTAAAAATAAAAAGGTTTGCTACTGCAAGAAGAGATTAAATCATCAGCAACAAGTGAGAAACCTCAGGTATCAACCATAAACATGACTTACGGCAAAATCTCTATCAAAAACTACCATTTGGGCAACATAACCTTGGGCAATTTTGCCAAATCGGTCATCAATTTTTACAACCTTGGCAGGGTAGGTACTTGCCATTTTGAGGGCTTCGGCCAAGGGGATTCCTATTTTTTCTACACAATTTCTGACGGCCTGCATCATGTTCAAGGCCGAACCCGATAGCGTGCCTTGGTCGTTTACAAAACGGTCGGTGGCAAACTCAAAGCGATATTCGCCTCGTGTATCTTGGGTTACGGCATCGGTAATCAGAAAAAGCCTTTCGCCCATTATTTTTTTAGAAATTCCAACGGCCGCAAAGTCGCAATGAATCCCGTCGGCAATGATGCTTGCATAAACATCGCTATCATAAGCCGCCCCCACTATGCCAGGCTCTCGGCTTTGAAAGGCCGTCATGGCGTTAAACAAATGCGTTACTCGGTTGATGCCCTGTCCAAAAATCTTTTTTGCTTGTTTATAAGTAGCACTACTATGCCCCAAAGATAAATGTATATGACTATTAATCAATAAGTTAAGGCATTCATCGTCTATTTGTTCGGCGGCGATGGTCATGTAGGTTTGTAAGCCTGTACTATGATTAATAATGGTTTTTAGTTCTTGAATTGTGGGTTTTTTAACGTACTTGGCCAAATGAGCTCCACGTTTTTCGAGACTAAAATAGGGGCCTTCGAGGTGCAAACCAAGCAAGCCTGCGTGATTGGCTTGATAGCTTTTACAAACTGCAATGGCCTTGAGCATATCTTCGAGCGGTACGGTTGAGAGGGTTATTTGTAGTTGGGCTGTGCCAAATTGCCGTTGTTCGGTTATGGTTTTATGAATCGTTTCCTCGCTAATTTCGGTGTTGAACAAACTGCCCCCGCCACCATAAATCTGTAAATCGATGAAGGCAGGGGCCACAAACTGCCCCAAACAGTCGTGGATAGGCATATCGGTAGGCAGGGAATTTTGAGGAACGAGTCCTAGGATTTGTTTATTGTCAATAATAATCGCCTGGTTTTGAAGGGCTTGAGTGCTTGTGCCGTCAAAAATCTGAGCATTAATAAGTGCTTTCATGGTTTGGGTGTGTTTGGATTTGAGCGTTGGGTTAAATACAAAAATACTTGAAACTACGAGAAGACAAAATTCTTTAAAATATTTCATGGCCTGTGCAACATCGGGGCTTTGCTTTGCATCTATACTCCGTAAGCCACCATAAGATACCAACTCGGGCAAATATCTTATCTTTTTAATCATCAATATTT
>JAYWHL010000041.1:0-5043 GCA_043777715.1 Cytophagaceae bacterium
AAGAAAGTAGCGATACAAAACGACTATATTTTTGAACCTTCAGAAGAAGAAATTATCAATGAATTGATTCCCAAAACCCTTAAAATTCAGTTATATAAAGGCGTTTTAGAATCAAACTCTGCTGAACATGGTGCAAGAATGACAGCCATGGATAAAGCCACAGACAATGCAGGCGAGTTGATAAAAGAGTTGAAATTACAGTACAACCGTTCTCGCCAAGCGGCCATTACCAAAGAAATCTTAGAGATTGTTGGCGGTGCCGAAGCCCTCAAGGCATAAGCACAAACAATAAAATATTTACAAACGACCAACTCGAAAGTGTTGGTCGTTTGTTTTTTGGACAATTTTACCCAAGCTATTAGATTGCATAAAATATGAAAATTGTTTCTAAGCAGCCCAACGTTGGGACTACCATTTTTACGGTAATGTCTAAACTAGCCACCGACACTGGGGCATTGAATCTGTCGCAAGGTTTTCCGAGTTTTAGCCCTTCGTCTCAACTGTTAGATTTGGTAAACAAACACCTTAAACTGGGTCATAATCAATATGCCCCTATGGCAGGCATTCAGCCACTTAGAGAAGCCATCGCCCAAAAAACTTTTGATTTGTATGGTGTTGATTATAACATAGACACCGAAATTACGGTAACGTCTGGGGCAACCGAAGCCTTGTATGCAGCCCTAACGGCCATCGTAGAAACGGGCGATGAAGTAATTGTTTTTGAACCTGCTTATGATAGTTATGTCCCAGCTATTACTTTAAATGGTGGCAAAGCGGTGTACGTTACCCTTAGCCCCGACAATGACTATGCGATAGATTGGGCGGTGGTAAAAACCAAAATCACAGACCGTACCAAGGCAATTATGCTTAATACACCCCATAATCCTACGGGTAAATGCTTGACTATTAGTGATTTGAATGCTTTGGCGGAGTTGTTGAAAGATATTAACGTTTTTGTAATAGCCGATGAAGTTTACGAACATATCTTGTTCGATGGTCGCCAGCATTGTTCTATCATGCAACACCCCGTTTTGCAAGAGCGAGCTTTTGTGTGTGGTTCGTTTGGCAAAACCTTTCACATCACGGGTTGGAAAATTGGTTATTGTTTGGCCCCAGTAGCTTTGAGTGCAGAGTTCAGAAAAGTCCATCAATGGATAACATTTTCTGTGCCAACGCCTTTGCAGTTTGCCTTGGCCGATTTTCTGAAACAACCCGAACATTATTTGTCATTGCCTAAATTTTATGAACAAAAAAGAGATAAATTTTTGACCTATCTCAGCCAATCTAACTTTGAATTTAAGCCTGCTGAAGGTAGTTTTTTTCAGTGTGTTTCTTACAAAAATATTTCTGATGAATATGATTTTGACCTTGCTCAACGTTGGACGAAAGAGATAGGCGTGGCCTCGATACCTGTTTCGGCATTTTATCATCAAAAAAACGACCATAAAATCCTACGGTTTTGTTTTGCAAAAGACGATGAAATACTAGAAAAAGCGGGGGAGCGATTATGTAAATTGGCAATCAGATAGAGAAAGACTTGTTTCGGATAAGTTTCTTTTCATAAAAAATGCTTCGCTGTTTGAGCGAAGCATTTTTTATGAGCCTAAAAGTGAGTTTTATGCAAACTTTAGTTTTAGGTTATTCAATTTACTTTTGATAGACGAGTCTATTTGGCGGTCGCCCACCCTAAGTACGTATCCACCGATGAGTTTTTCATCGATTTTCTCTACTAATTCTACCGTTTTGCCTGTTGAATCGGCAATTACTTTAATAAAACTTTGGCGTTGGGCATCGGTTAGTGCAATTACTGTGGTAATAAATGCCTTCTGAATACCTTTTATTTCGGCATATTGTCGCTGAAATTCCTCGGCAACGGCTGGGAGAATAGCCTCTCTGTTCTTTTTGGTAATAATATCAAAAATGGTAAAAGAGGTACTGCTTACCCTACTTCCAAAAATAGCTTTGAGTATTTCTAGTTTTTTATGATGTTTTACTACGGGGCTTTGCAGGGCAAGCACAAAATCACGATTTTGCTCGCATACTTGGCCAAAGAAAGTCATATCAGAATGTACTGTGTCTAGTACTCCTTTTTCTTGTGCCAATCCAATCAAAGATTTGGCGTATCTAAATGCTACACTTTGTTCAGACATATTTGCTTGTTGAGGGTTGTTTTGATAGTTTTAGGCATCAATTTCCCTTCGTTATTAGTTAAATCTTGCGTCAGCGATTAAGTCAGACACCAATTTCTCTTGGGTTGCTTTGTTAGAAAGCTCGCCTCTTAGTACTTTTTCGGCAATTTCTAATGATAGCGTAGCTACTTCTTTTTTGATAGAAGCAACGGCCTGTATGCGTTCGTCTTGAATGGCACGGCGAGCTTTTTCAAGCTCTACTTTGCCAGCCTCGGCGGCTTCGTTTTTGGCATCAGCAATCATTTTTTCTGAGGCTTCTTTGGCTTGTTTGATAAGGCCATCACGTTCGGCACGAGCTTCAGTTAATAATTTTTCGTTGCCAGCTTTCATTTCGGCCATTTCGGCACGGGTTTTTGCGGCCAAATCCAAGGCGTCTTGAATAGAGGTTTCACGCTCTTCTAATGCTCCTAGGATTGGCTTCCAAGCAAATTTGCTCAACAAAACTACCAAGCCCAAGAAAAATACTAATTGCCAAATAATAAGGCCCAACTGTGGAGTAACTAATCCCATAATGTTAAGTATTAAAAAGGATAATATTGTTATTTTAATGTCTTTGTTTTCAGTTTTTAGATTACGTTATGTCTCACAAAACTGAAATAATTTCTGTCTGCTTGCCTAATGCAATACAGACAGAAATCAATAAAAAAGAAAGATGTTATTGTTGTGATGTACTATTTACAAAACTTTCATTTTTCTTTTTTCTGAAAACCTGATTATTTCAAAACAACCAAAAGGCTGATTACGGCACCAAAAAGGGCAACGGCCTCAACGAAGGCAGCCACGATAAGCATTGCACCTTGGATTTTGCCCGAGGCTTCTGGTTGGCGAGCGATAGCTTCCATGGCCGAACCACCGATTTTACCGATACCAATACCTGCACCAATGGCGGCTAGGCCAGCACCGATTGCTCCACCCATAAGGGCTACTGAATTGTTTTGAGCTACTTCCTGCAATAATGTAAACATGATTTGAAAAATTATATAGTTAAAAAAAATAATTGAAAATTAATGATGGGCTTCTTCTACTGCCGAGCCAATGTACATAGACGTAAGCATGGTAAAGATAAATGCCTGTAAGAATGCCACCAATAGCTCGATAACATTCATAAAAATAGAAAACACAGCTATTAAGGGACTAACGGCCAATGACTGAAAGATGAATATCAAACTGATAAGGCTCAGAAGGATAATATGCCCAGCCGTGATGTTGGCAAACAAACGTACCATCAACGAGAAGGGCTTCATAAATACGCCAACAATCTCTACGGGGGTAAGAATCACGTACATATACCAAGGCACACCGGGCATGGCAAAAATGTGTCTCCAATAAGTACTTTTGCCATTTACGTTGGTAATAACAAAAGTCAAAATGGCTAGGGTTAAGGTTATGGCAATGTTGCCCGTAAGGTTAGCTCCGCCAGGCAATAGCCCCAAAAGGTTATTTACCCAAATAAAGAAAAACAAAGTGAGTAGATAAGGCAAAAAGCGGCGGTAATGTTTTTCGCCAATGTTGGTTTTGGCAATCTCGTCTCTTACAAAAATAATAAAGGGTTCTATGGCCGACTGTAAGCCCTTTGGGGCTTTGCCTTGGGTTTGTTTATAACGAGAAGCAATGCTAAAGAAAATAGCCAATAATATTACTACCGAAAGTATCAACGAAGCTACGTTTTTGGTGATTGAAAAATCTTTTACATGAGAGCCGTCTAGGGCTGTAATGTGTTCATGTTCAAGTTTATAGCCTTCGTGTGTGCCGTCTGCACTATGGTAAAAATGACTTGAAGAAAAAACCTTGATGCCTTCTTTTTCGGAATAAAGAATTACAGGCAGGGGTAGGGCAACGTGAGTGTCGCCAATGGTCGCAAAATGCCATTGATGCTCGTCGCCAATGTGGTGCATGATAACTTCGCCTACGTTAAATTTTTCTTCGGTTTTGGCGTGTTCGTTGCCTTCTGCCTTAGAAAAGTTCAAGATGGCGGTGGATAGCAACAGGGCTAAAATAACTGAAAAATAAGGCTTTGTAGATAAAATCTTTGACATAAAAAGTATTGTTTTTGGCTGATTTACGAAAAACGTTGCAATTTACGATACAAGTCATAGATTTCAAAACCTGTGAATAATAAATAAAGTACAAAAAAGTTTGAAATGAATTTTAGGACATCTGGCTCGTGATTATACAAGAAAAACCAAATGAATAACACACTGACTATCAGCCGTAAAACCGTAGAAGCCAAGAAAAACTGAACAAAATGCGTTCTGTTGTTGGCAAAGGCTCTATTTGATAATTGATAATTAAGATAAGATAAACAAGCCCAAAAGGAGAGTAATTCCCATTTGCGGGGGTGAATCCACGGCAAAGAAAAACGATTGGATAAAAAAAATACAATTCCTATGGCCAATAGTAGAAGAATGGTTTTGAGCATTTTTTGAAGAGAAAGGTAAGAGTTTTGGCAAAGATGTTTGGAATATCCTTGGAGGTTAATTGAAATTTCACAAAATTAACGAACTATTTTTGTAAGCAAGAAAATGATGAAGCTGTTTAAACTTTTAATTTTAGCTCAAAGAAATAAGTTTAAACAGCTTCGATATTAAACCCTCAACCATGAATATTGTAGAAGAGTTGCAACGGATTGATGTGATTGAAGTAGCCAAAGACCTTGGCCTAAAGGTAGATGCGTACAAAAAATGCGTGTGTCCGTTTCATCAAGAAGATACCCCTTCGATGGTTTTTTACCCGCATACCAATAGTTATTATTGTTTTGGTTGTGGCAAAACGGGTACGCAAATTACGTTATATATGGAGGTTTGTAAGATAGATTTTAAGCAAGCCTTGCAAGAAATGGGGGCTAAGTATTTGA
>JAYWHL010000042.1:0-5035 GCA_043777715.1 Cytophagaceae bacterium
ATGAAAGTTTATACTCTTAGCAATAACCCTTCCCAAATCAACAGGCACTGCATTACCGATAAATGTAGATAATTTGGTCATGGAAATATGATTTTCGTCAAGGGCAAATTTATAGGATGCAGGAAATGTCTGTATTAAAGCTGCTTCTCTCAAACTTATGGCTCTGTCTTGTTCTGGGTGTCCAAAACGCCCATTGCCAATGCCCGTGCAAAAGGTTGTCATTGTGGGGGCAGGTTCGTCCCAACTCATTCGCCCATAAACACTGCCATAACTTTTTCCTGTATCTTTTTTATGACATTCCAACACTAGGCTATCGTCCCAATCCCGCCAAGTTCCGCCTTGTTTAGACTGTCTAATTCTTAATAGATTAGTATCAGAAAGCTTGGCTGCCCGATGTATAGGGTCATTTTTTGATATTTCTCCACTTTTGATTTTTTCTAGGTGGCTAATGACATCTTTAACTTTTATATAATTTTGTGGCGAAGTATGCGTTGCCGCCATAATACTAATCGGCCCCAATTGAGATGCTAACAAAACCAATCGCTTGCGTTTTTGAGGAATACCATATTGAGGGCAATCAACTATTTTGTGGTCTATGTGATAATTATTATCAGTAAGTATCTTCAAAAATCCCTTAAAAACATCTGCTTTATCAAATTTGGATAAACCAGGCACATTTTCCATTGAAATGATTTCGGGTTTAGTGTCTTCAATTAATCTTGCAAATTCATAAAGCAAACCCCACTTACTTTTTTTAGCATCTTCTTCAGTATGGTCGGGCGATTTGAAAGCATAAGTAGAAAAAGGTTGGCAAGGGGCACAACCTACCAAAATGCGTACATCAGCATTTCCGAACAATTTATTTATTTCGCTTGCATCAACTTTTCTAATATCCTTGGCTATAAACTTGGCGTTATTATTTGCCTCGTACGGATATTCACAAGAGGCTTCATTGTCAATGCCTGCAACAACATCAAAGCCTTCTTTTACAAAACCATGCGAAAGCCCCCCAATGCCACAAAAAAGGTCAATAACTTTGATGTTAGATTTTTTCATAAAAATTTCATATAAACACAAAATAAACGCTTTATACGCTGACAAACAACTTGAATGTTTGTTTTACGGTAAATCAAACTTAGCATTCTTGCCTAATTATGTTTGTTGTCTAAAAGTTCCACAAAGCCTACTACGCTCCAAACCTCAAAAAATCATACTTTTGTTTAATCTTTGTCAAGGTTTTGCCTTGGTTCAAATCATATTTTACCCATTCATCACGATATAGTATTTTGAAATCTAAAAGAAAAGCATAGATTTGAGCAGATTTTCAACCATAAATAAAAAAAACATGTCAAGGAACACCATTATTTTTTTAGTTGTAGCAGTCATTCTTGTATTTTGGGGCATCGGAAAGTTTAACGGAATGACCACCGAAAACCAAAATGTAAAAGAGGCTTGGGCCAAAATCCAGACCCAGTATCAACGCCGTTCAGACCTTATCCCAAATCTTGTAAAAACAGTACAGGGTGTTGCAAATTTTGAAAAAAGTACCCTCACGGGCGTTATCGAGGCTCGTGCCAGTGCTTCGCAAATTAAACTAACCGCCGACGAACTAACGCCCGAAAACATGGCCAAGTTTCAGGCTGCACAGTCGCAGTTGCAGGGGTCGCTTTCACGCCTTATGGCCGTTGCCGAAAACTATCCACAGCTAAGAGCCACCCAAAATTTCTCGGAACTACAAGCCCAGCTTGAAGGTACAGAAAACCGTATTTCGGTAGAACGTAACAATTTTAACGAAGTAGTAAAAGGCTTTAATAACAAAGTAGTTACGTTTCCTGGAAGTTTATTGGCGGGAATATTTGGCTTCAAAGAAAAAGCCTATTTCGAGGCCGATGCAGGTAGCCAAAAAGTCCCAACGGTTGATTTTGGAGATAAAAAATAAGCCATAATGCTTTAAGCGATAGGCTTATTCTTGTATTGCCTATTGCTTAAAGCACATTGCCTAAAGCAAAAAACTATGCTCAATGACCAACAAAAAAAGATAATTGTAGATGCCATCAAAGCAGCCGAACGCAATACTTCGGGCGAGATAAAGGTACATATCGAGCATCATTGCCCATTGCCCGATGTTATGGACAGAGCCAAGGAGGTTTTTGGAACACTCAATTTACAAAACACAAAACTTCGTAATGGCGTTTTGTTTTATTTGGCCATTGGCGACAAAAAATTTGCCGTTTTGGGCGATACAGGCATTGATGTTGCCGTGGCCGATGATTTTTGGGAAAACACCCGAGATATTCTTAAAAAACACCTTTCGGTCAATGAAATTGCCCAAGGCTTAGCCCTTGGTATAGAAATGGCGGGGCATCAACTCAAAAAGTATTTCCCGTATCAGTCTGACGACATCAACGAAATTTCTGATGATATTTCATTCGGCAACTAGCCTACAAATCATGCTCAAAAAACAATATATAGTCCTCATTTTTAGCACTTTGCTTTTATTTTGGGGACAAGTACAGGCACAAGAATTTCCCGAAAAAGCCAATCCGCCTAGGCTCGTAAACGACTATGTGGGAATGCTGTCGGCCAATGAACGCCAAGACCTTGAACAAAAACTAAGGGGCTATGCCGATTCTACCTCCACCCAAATTACGGTAGTTATCTTAAAATCGACGGGGGCGTATCCTGCGGGCGACTATGCCTATGCCTTGGGCAAACGCTGGGGTGTAGGCCAAAAAGACAAAGACAATGGTATTTTGTTACTCTGGGCCACCGAAGACCGCAAGATATTCATAGCCACAGGCCGAGGCATGGAAGGCCCACTACCCGATGCCATTTGTAAGCGTATTGTGAGCCAAGTGCTAGTACCAAATTTCAAAAATAAGGCTTGGGCTACGGGTTTAGACCAAGCCACTACCGAGATTTTTAGGCGTGCCACAGGCGAATATAAAAACGAAAACCGTGGGCAAGGCACTGGCAATGATGGCGGCGGAATCTTTTTTCTTTTACTCGTAGTCGTTATTGTGTTCTTGATTATTGCTTATTATTCCAACAAAAATGGCGGTGGTCGCAACGGTGGCCGTAGAGGTTATGACCCCTTTCCGTATATCATTATGTCTAGTTGGGGGAGTTCGGGAGGGAACTGGAGTGGCGGAAACTCATCGGGCAACAGTAGTGACGGTGGCGGGTTCGACTTTGGCGGTTTTGGTGGTGGAGACTTTGGCGGAGGTGGTGCAGGTGGTGATTACTAAAAAACGAAAGTTTTTCTTTTCCTTTTCCCGTGTTTGGTGGCTCACCAAACACCTTTGCGAACACAATATTCTTATACAAATTTTTGGAATAAACAGGCGTGCCATGCTTTTGAAGCGTGGCACGCCTCCACAAGTGTTCTTCAAGCCAATAGCTAAAAGTTAATCGCCAATGGCTAACAAGCAAAGGCCAAATTACTTCAAAATACGTTGAATATCATTGGCTTGTACGAGGTGTTTGCGGAGCGATTCATAAGCCTCTGGAAAATCCCGCCCAGCTTCCATAAAACCCCTTATCTTGTTTAATTCACTGATATATTGGTCCAAAACCTCTAGGATATTGTCTTGATTTTGCTTAAAAATCGGTATCCAAGTAACGGGATTACTTTTGGCCAAACGCACCGTAGAAGCAAAACCAGAACTCGCTAGTTCAAAAATACGGGCTTCGTCTTTTTCTTTATCCAAAACGGTTTTGGCCAAGGCAAACGAACAAATATGAGACACGTGCGATATATAGGCCGTATGCACATCGTGGGCAGCCGAAGCCATGTAGGTTATCTTCATCTTTAGGGCTTCGTACATGGCCTTTACAAGGCTCAGGGCTTCGGGGCTAGAGTCTTCAATATCACACAAAACGGTATATTTGTCCTCAAACAATTGACGAACGGCAGCCTCTGGGCCCGAAAATTCCGTACCTGCCATGGGGTGAGTTGCTACATAATTGCCCCGTTTGCTATGGTTTTTTACGGCCTCTGCCATGGGATATTTTGTACCTCCAACGTCTATAACTACTTGATTATTAACTAATGATAATATTTTTGGAAGCAAAATCACAGTTACATCAACAGGGACGGCGATGATAATCAGGTCGGATTTTTGGATAGCCTCTTCTAGGCTCAAAACTTCGTTTACCAAACCCAAAGCCAAGGCCTTGTTGGCGTGTTGAAGATTGTTTTCTACGCCAATAAAATGCTCGGCAAAATGGCTTTCTTGCAAACCTAGGGCAATGGACCCTCCAATAAGGCCCAATCCAACAATACTAACGGTCATGGTAATAGCTCGGTTTTGATTTGTTTTCACGCAAAGGTATGAACGACAACCCTATTTCGATATATCATTTTTTCTAAAAATTCTCAAAACAAAAAAGCAACCTCATTACCATAAAAGTAACGAGGTTGCATTTTACCTTAACGCCTTTCAATACTGTTGATTCTCTTACAAAATACTTGACGATTTGTTCAGCCTAGCTTTTTCTTTAAGGCGTTCATAAGCCTTGCGTTCTTCTTTGCTGGCACGGCCTTCGCCAAAGTGAACTCCCAAGCGAATAGCCAAGTAGCCAAAGTGGTCGTTGGCCGTTGAACTATACGAAGCCTTGCCCCAAACATTACCAGCAGCCCCCGTTAGGTTATTACCACCGCTTGTGGCATCTATCTTGTCGTTACCAACACGAGAGATTCGCCAGTCGAGACCCAAATCCAAATTATTGCTAATGGCATAAGTGGCCTGTAAACCTACGTGGATACTACGTTCTTTGGTGTAATAAATGCCTTGGGCAGAGGTTGCCTCGCCATATTTTTTGCCAATGGGCGTGTGGCCGCCTGTTACGCCAGCAATACTGGTGTAACGTTGCAAAGCCCCTGTGGTTATGTCATAAGCAAACGAGCTATAACGCAAAGCCCCAAAACCTGCATAAGCACTAACATTAAAACGAGAGAACAATGGCCCTCCTTTATAGGCTTTGCTAAGGTGTTTGGTTACATATTCTGTGCTGTCAAGTTGAAACTGTTTTT
>JAYWHL010000043.1:0-5034 GCA_043777715.1 Cytophagaceae bacterium
ACCAAACTAACCGAAGACCTCTACGTTAATATCAAAGATTGGGATTTGGTTTATGCAAGACCAAATACTTTTTCTTCTCATTATTCAATCGACAATCATAAGATTTTTTTTAATGTTTGCCGTGCCAATAAATTATACATTTATGACATTGCCACCGAACAGATTACCCAGTATGAATATCCTGAAATAGTTAAGGGAGAGAGCCATTTTTATATGTACGATTATGTGGGTCAGCAATCGTATATTATTAAAAAATCAGGAAAAAAATACTTGATTTATAGTTTCGATACAACGTTGAATGCTGCCAAATACCTCACCACGGTTGATTTCCCTCCACGAACGATTATGAATGGAAAATTACACCAAAGACGAGTTACAAAGGAAAATGGTCAATCATTTTATTGTCATTACTTGATTCCTATCAACCAAACCGACCGAAACAAGCAACCAATTTTACTAAATCAAGTTAAAATAGCCCCTCAAAAGTGAAGGAAGTTTTCGCTAAGCAAAGCCTTCCTAAGAACTGCCTTAAAAATACCGTTTAATAAATATTATTACGTTTGCACAACAAAAAAGCATAGATTTGGTTAAACAGTAAACCGCATCCGTTAACCTCCAAATCCGCAAACATGACGAGCCTAAACAGTGAAGAAAAAACCGTTTTATCGTTAATAGCACAAGGCTGTCAAAACGAAGACATCGCCGATGTAATGTGCAAAAGCCCACATACCATCAAAAACCACAAAACCCGTATAAAACATAAATTGGGCATAGCCTCCTGTACGCACCTTTACCAACAAGCGGCAGCTTGGTTACAAACCCTGTACCCTCCAAACGAAGACAATCCTGCGACAGAGGGGGGGGGGTAATATGCTGATATGCAGGTATTTGTGTAAAATTAAACCTTATAAAGGAAGGCTTCGCTTTGAGCGAAGCCTTCCTTTTTTGTTAAAAGGCACTTTTTAAAAACCCTAAAAAAAAGTACATTGTACTACAAAGAATAGTACATTAGGCTATTGACTTTACCAAAAATAACCGCCAAGTTTGTTGTGTAATCGTGGCCACGAGAAGGGTATTTTTTTTTAACATTTTAATTTTTTAGAAAACATGAAAAAATCATTTAAGAAAGTATTCTCGCTACTATTTTTTGTTATTTCTGGTGTAGCTATTTCAAATTCTACGGTTAAGGCTGGAGCTGAAATTGGATTACCTGGTGATTCTGGGCATTATCATTGTCGTTGTCATGGCTCAAGTTGCCAAGGAGGTAATGCCTATTCTTTAAGACAATCTTGTGGGGTTAATCCTCCAGGAGGTAGTTGTGCTGGAAGAAATGCAGAATGTGGTGAATAAATTGAAAGAATTCAAATACGCCAAATTTGTTTTTTTATGATTTGGCGTATTTGTTAGTTAATTTTTTAAATTTTGACTTCCAATATCGTAATGAAAATAATTCAATCAAAAATAGCAGGATTTATACTTATACTATTTGTGTTTCAGGCTTGTAAGCAACAAGAAGACAGTAAAATTGAAAATAGTTGTAACCAAAATATTAAATTGACAAAACTGTTGATTGATTCTGTTTTTTGTAAATCGCCAGCTTTTACAGAAAAAGGCTTTTTTTCTATTGCTAAAGATTCTATTTACTATATAGATTATTCGTATTCTCTAGTGTCAATTTTTGATGCTAAAGGTAAAATGCTAGGTAGAAAACTAGGAAAAGGTGATGGACCAGATGAAAGCGAAAACATCAATAAATATGTCCGCTTGAAGGACGGAAGACATTTTATAGTACATGATTTTATATTCAATATTTATGATAATAATTGGATAAAAACCCATCATAGCAAAATGATAGACTTTGCCGAAAATATATCATTGAAAGAACTAGAAAGTGATCCTCGGCCTGATATGAAGGCAATATATGAATTTGATTGGATGAATTTTGAAGATAATGGATTGCTACAGTTGGATAGCAACACGATACTTTTTCCTATCAAAACCTACCACCCTCGCTTTAATGGCTATCAACATGAAAACTATTATAAAGAGGCTCGTATATTTGGAAAGTTAGCTATCAATACTGGAAAAGTAACATCAGTGTTTGGAAGAAAATCAATATTTTATCAGAGAGGAAAGTTATATCCAAATTTCGATTTTTTCCATTTTACTGTTAGAAGAGATACAACTTTAGTTGCTTTTGCCATTGACCCAACCATCTACGAATATGTTGGCGAAAATCTAGTATCAGGGTTTGGTTGTGCTGGCAAAGAAATTAAAAATCAAAAATATACATCTTACAGCAATTACAAAGAAGCCGACCGAAACATAGAAAAGGATTTGAGTAAGCGTGGGCATTACGCTCATTTGTACTATGATAACACTAAAAACTTACTGTTTAGAAGTTATAATAGAGGAGACCATAGGGGAGGTTTACAAATATACCAAGGAAAAACACTAGTAGGAGATTTGAGCGTACCGTTTCATTTTAAGGTAATTGGCTCTATCAAAAATCAATATTATGCCGAGGGCATCAAAGATGAAATCAATGAGCGATTGGGACTTTACACTTTTTTACTGCCAAAATTATGAAAAAAAAACTTTTCTTTTTGATACTTATATCGCTTCATTGTGCGATAACGAAAGCTCAAACAGTTATTAGATTGTTTGATATATCCAATAAAATGCCGGTACCCTATTGCTCTGTTGTGGTTGGAAAAAGCATCTTTTTTTCTGACTTAGAAGGAAATGTTAGTGTAGAAAACACATCATTGGCCAAAAGCGATAGTATTCATTTTAATCGTATTGGGTATCAAGCATTTTCTATTGATACCCAATATTTATTAACCACACAAGAAATAGCCTTGACACCCGTGATTTATAAACTATCTGAAATACAGGTAAAGCCATTAGATTTATCAAAATTCATGGCTTTGCTTTCTAATAAATATACCGATAATGTTTCTTCGAGTGCTTATCAAGCCAAAGCATATTTTGTGAGTACAGTTAAATTTAATGGAATCTATAAAAAATATGCGGACTCTTATATGCACTTGTTTTCTTTTGGAAACATAGATAAATTCTTTAAAGGAAATAACAAAGATACCCCAGTAACAGTCGGGGTACATCTCAACACAAGACTGAGCAACGATTATCTCAAACCTTTGCTCGGAAAAGATTCTCTGTTAGATAGCCAATTGCTACTTAATGAACCATTCTTAATGCAAAAATATTTTTTATACAAAGGCCCTCTGAACTTGCAGAATAGGGCAAATTTCGTATTTAATTATGAAGGGTATAAAGATGGGCAATATTTAATTTCTTTTGAATCCAAATTTCCACAATCCAAAAATACATTTATTGGAAAAGGAAACTTGTGGATTGCCGAGGAGGATAGTATGCTTGTAAAAGCTCAATTATTTAACGTAAAACTTCCTATACCTTATTTATTTCTTGCTAGTATGGGGGCTTATCTCAAAGATAGAAATATAAGTTTGGGATATACCAATGAATATACTATCATTTTCAATACTTCCGAAAAAGGACTATTACCCATATCCACAAGTTACCATAGCAGGTTGAACAACGGACTAGAGGAGTATTCGGGCGTATTTTTGAAATCATTACCAGATGAGTCAATTTTAGAACCAAATTCTTATTCGCTTAAAGATGTTGCACGACTCGCCACTTTTACGAGCATCCAGATGAACAACCCTAAGATTGAATATAATGCAAAGATTTGGTCAAAACTAAATCTTCCAATTTATTCTGACTGGCAAAAGATTAAACAAGATATTGGACAAGGTGAAGATTTGGAACATCAATTTTTAAAACATGATGGTAAAAATGCCTATTTTAATGATAGTTTGTCCACTAGTAGCGTTTCAAAAAACTGGCTTGAATTTTTTAAACTAATCAAAAAAAAAGTATATCAAAATGATTAAATCAATTAAAAATATATGGTTTTTGCTATTGATACCTGTCGTTATTGTAGCAAAACAACACACTCTGGGGGAGCTATTCATTGAAAAAAAGAAAATAAAGCTATCTAGTTTATCCGTTGATAAAAATAAAAAAATCAATTGTAAATTTATCCTCATTAATAAAAGTAAAAAAGCCATCACGATAAAAGGAGTTTATCCATCTTGTACTTGTACTGCACCAGAATTTACTAAAATCATTCAACCAAAGTCTAAAGGTTACGTGGTTTTAAGCACTAAATATGAGAGTTTTACTAACAAAATGTCAGTATATGCTATCATCAAATCAGATGCAAACAACGACTATCAAAAAGTAGAAATTGTTAATGATAAGTATTAAGATTATTAGTGAAGCACGAAATTATGCATCAATTAAGAGAATAATAGATTCAACATTAACTTAGTTTGAAACATCTGACATCCTACTTATGCATCAATTGCTTGTAGCAACCAACCAAATTCTACAGCCTTATAGCCTTTATATCGATAATGGAGAGGTTCAGTCGATTCTCCCCAAAAGTGAGTATTTTTGTATCTTCAAACCTATTATTTCGTATCTTCCCGCCATGAAAAACCTCTCCAAATTATCATTTTTTTTGTGGCTTTTGGCCGCTTGCCAAAGCACCACCCCAACCGAAAGCACCGAAACTGCCCAAAGCCCTGCCGATGCCCTGCCCGTTGTGAGGGTGGAACGGGCAATACAAAAAGATTTTAGCCTAGAGATATTGGCCAATGGCAAGGTGATGAGTGCCATGCAGAGCCAGTTGCAGTTTAAACAAAGTGGCATTATCGAAAAACTTTTTGTGAGCAATGGCATGGCCGTAAAAGCTGGCCAAACCTTGGCCGAACTACCCCACGACCAAGAAAACCTTGCCATTGCCCAAGCCAATCAGCAAGTGGCCGAAGCCCAAATTGAAATAAACGATTTGCTGATACAACTGCGTGGCAAAGAAGGCGATACCAAACTAACCGAAGACCTCTACGTTAATATCAAAGATTGGGATTTGGTTTATGCAAGACCAAATACTTTTTCTTCTCATTATTCAATCGACAATCA
>JAYWHL010000044.1:0-5030 GCA_043777715.1 Cytophagaceae bacterium
GAAAACGGGAATGTGATTTTAGGTAAGGAGAAAAAAGGTGTTCCGCTTTCAGACGTTTGGGAAATTCCGTATCTAAATCCAAAAGCAAAAGAAAGAACAGGATACCCAACCCAAAAACCTGTTTTGTTACTTAATCAAATTTTAAATATTGTTACTAATGAAGGTGATTTGGTACTAGACCCGTTTTGTGGAAGCGGTACAACTTGTGTAGCTGCAAAATCCCTAAAAAGGCAATTTATTGGAATTGATATTTCACAAGACGCTGTTGAACTTGCAAATTCACGATTGAAAGAAATGGTAATTTCTGAATCAAATTTATTAAACAAAGGAACAAACGAATACCAAGCGAAAACCGAAAAAGAATTAGCTATTTTGCAAAATATGAATGCTTTTCCAGTTCAGAGAAATGGTGGAATAGATGGATTTTTTAAAGACCATTCTGAGGGTATGCCTGTTCCTGTAAAAATACAGGGAGAACATGAAACGATTGAAGATGCCATTGAAAAACTAGAAAGGGCGTCTTATGGCAAAGGTTATAAAATGAAAATCTTAATTCAAACAAGAGAAATAGGAATGAGTAGGCTTTTTGGTTTCGAATCTGACGTTACGATATTAAAATCGCTTGAATTATAAACTAAAGACTTGATAAAAAAGAACAACGAAGGCATAACACGAGGTTTTGCAATAGGGCAAAAACAAAAACAATAGCAAATAAGCATTGGTTAGCTAGGTTTTACTTATACAAAAGTTTATGGAATTGAAAGTATTGGGAAACTGTGTTAGTAGCCTCCAAATGCTGTTCCGAAAATACCAACGGCTAATTCTACCCAAATTAATAGGAATAAAAGCAGGATAATTCCTAAAACCATAATTCTGTTTTTGAGAGATTTAACTTTTCTTGTCGCTATTTCAGCCAACAAACCTGTTCCTGATAAAAGTACACCCATGACTATAAAGTCTGATGTTTTCCAAGCAACCTCATCGGTAAACTGCATGGCCACAAATGGTATCAGCAACAAAGCCACTACCACAACCAAAACGAAAATTATTCTTTTGTTTTTCATAACAGGGTTCATCGGTTTTCAAAGGTCGTATTTGTAAAATCAGTTGGGTGGTTAATAAACAAAATTTTGATATTTTGGCGAGGTGTAAGCCATAGATAGGCCAAAGCTAGTTTTTCTATCTTGATTTTACAAACAGCTAATTTGAGGCTTGTTTTGTATATTTGTGCTTCATTTAGCTGAAAACAACCTTTCTGATTCCGAAAAAATAATCGGATTGCCGAACAGTTTGAACAGTTTCTTAATCCATCAACCAAAAACCTTAGCTAGTTTGTCCTAGCTATATTTATTTACCATTTTTCTATTAATGCAAAACAATTATGTAATTATCATGGCGGGTGGCGTTGGTACTCGTTTTTGGCCTTTTAGCCGCAGTACCAATCCAAAACAGTTTCATGACGTACTGGGTACAGGCCGAACGCTATTACAACAAACCGCCGACCGTTTCGAGGGTATTTGTCCAAACCAAAACATCTATGTAGTTACCAGTATAGAATATGTTGATTTGGTAAAAAATCAACTACCGTTTTTATCAAACGACCAGATTTTGGCCGAACCCGCTCGCCGCAACACCGCCCCTTGTATTGCCTACAATGCTTATAAAATAGCGGCTCTAAACCCCAATGCCAACATTGTGGTAGCCCCTGCCGACCATATTATCTTGAAACAGGAGGTTTTTCAACAACGCCTCGGTGTGGCATTAGCGGCTACGGCCAATGCCAATCTTATCGTTACGTTGGGCATAACCCCCAGCCGCCCCGATACGGGCTATGGTTATATCCAATTTGAGCCATCGGCAGGCGAAGTTAAAACCGTTGTAGAATTTAAGGAAAAACCCAACCTAGCAACGGCTCAAAAATTTGTAGAAAGTGGCGAATATGTGTGGAATGCAGGGATTTTTGTGTGGAATGTCAAAACGATAAAACAAGCCTTTGAGGCATTTTTGCCAAATATCGCCCAAGTTTTTGAGAGCGGTACACCACACTATTTTACAGAAACCGAGGCAACCTACATCAACGAAGTATATAAAACCTGCGAGGGAATATCGATAGATAACGGTATTATGGAACAAGCCCAAAACGTATCGGTAGTTTTGAGTGATATGGGTTGGTCGGATTTGGGTACTTGGAAATCGCTTTATGAGGTTTCAGAAAAAGATGAGAACCATAACGTGGTAGATGGCCGTGTGGTGTTGCAAAATAGCCATAATTGTATCGTAAAAACGCCTCAAGAACGCCTCGTGGTGGTGCAGGGACTAGACGGCTATATTGTGGCCGAATACGATAATGTACTGTTGATTTGCCGCAAAGACGAAGAACAACGTGTAAAAGATTTTGTGAACCACGCTGGCAAGATTGGCCAAGAATTTGTGTGAGTGTGTAGAGAAACAGTGTTGAGGAGACAAAAAATAGTCATAAAAATTTGAATATCAGCCCTTTGTTCCTTTGTGGTTCAATCTGTATTTGTGCTTGTTAAGAAAGAATTAATTGATAATTAAAAAACTACAAATTCTTTACGAAAAATTCAATATCAGCCCTTTGTGTCCTTTGTTCCTTTGTGGTTTAATCTGTATTCGTACTTGCTCAACAATGATGGCCTGTATTCCGATTCCTTCCGATTGTTATGAGTAGGAATCGAAATAAAATATAGGCTAGACCAGCACCGACAAACTTACCTCAACATTACCTTTTACGGCCTTTGAGTATGGACAAACGTTGTGTGCGGTTTGGGCTAATTTTTCGGCTTTGGCAAGTTCCATGCCAGGCAAAAACACACTTAGTCCCGCTGATAAAAACAGGTTTGCTCCCTCAACGTTAAACGAAACTTGTGCATCAACCTTAAAGCCTTCTGGTACTTCAATGCCTTGTTTTTCGGCTACAAACAGCAAAGCCCCGCCATAACAAGCCCCATAAGCGGCCGCAAACAATTGTTCTGGATTGGTTGCCCCGCCAACTCCTCCCATTTCTGCTGGTTTTTGAGTGGGCATATCTATTACCCCGTCCGATGAGCTAATATGCCCTTCTCTTCCTCCCACCGATACTACGTTTGCTGTATATAATACTGCCATTGTTTTGTTATTTATTGGTTGAAAATTTGATTTTTTAGTGTTACTACAAAATTAGTGTATTTTTTTGACTAGTCGAAGACCCAACTAAGAATGAACAGTTTTTGGCTTAAACAGCTTCAATAAAATAGCTTCAAGGTTTCATAACCTGCTTAAACAATTTCAAATGAATTACCGCTAAATAAAATCAACATTTGTTAGTAAATACTGTAAACGGCCTAGTATCTCCTGACAAATCTCCACAAAATTGTAAAAAGCCTTACCTTTGTGCTTTATTTTTTGCCCTACCCACTTTCAAATGAAATCTATTTCTTCGAGTTCAATTTTTTTGCTTCTAAATCTACAAAAAACTACCAAGCAAATTTCAAAAATACTAGTCTGTACTTGCTTTTTACAAGTCGCTTTTGCTTTTAGTAGTCATTCACAAAACTCAATTATCGTACAAATTGTTGAGGCTTCTAGCAAAAAAAAGCTAGAGGGTGTTAGCCTTTATTTGCCCAGTAGCAAAGTGGGTGCTTTGACCGACGCCAACGGTCGGGCTTTTGTATCGGGTATAAAATCTAGTTCAGAGTTGCTCATTATTAGTTTATTGGGCTACGAAACGATTGCTAAAACGCTTGATTTTTCCTCAAAAAATCAAATAACCTTACAGTTTTTGCTCAAGCCTAGTAACCAAAGCCAAAGCAATGTGAAGGTGGCCAGTACTCGTAATGATAATTACATAGAACAAACACCGTTAAATGTTCAAGTTATTGATTTACAAGAGATTGAAAATAAATTTTTACAAAATCCTGCTAATTTGAGTCAAGTATTTACTTCAATTTCGGGCTTGGATTTACAACAAACTTCGGGGCTTTCGGGTAATGTGCAAGTTCGAATGCAAGGTTTAGATGGTAAATATACCCAAATATTAAAAGACGGTATTCCTCTTTTTGGAGGCTTGGGCAATGCCTTTGCTTTGAGCCAACTGTCGGGGCAGGGTTTGCAACAAATAGAGATTATTAGAGGAGCTAATGGCACACTTTATGGCGGAGATGGAATGGCTGGGGTTATTAATTTAGTAAGTAAAAAACCGAGTAAGCAAGTTGAAAAAAATGCTTTTTTAAGCCAAAATCTACAAGGAGGTACAGATTTGGGAGGATTTTATTCAGGAAAACTGTCAGATTATTTGGGTTTAACTTTACAGGCCATGGCCAATTTACAGTCGGGTATTGATGTGGATAAAGACGGTATTGCTGATATTGCCAAAGGCCAAAGGTTTAGTATCAATCCTAAGTTTTTTTATGAAATAGACCGCCGTACACACCTTGATTTTGGTATTGACTTTGTGAGTGATAACCGTAGTGGCGGGCTATTGGGCGATGCCACAAAAACGGGCTTTTTTTCTGAAAAAAATAATACTAATCGCACGACTACGCACTTAAATTTTGAAATGAAAGATCGTAATGCAGGTATCTTGACTATCAAAAATGGTATTACATTTTTTAATCGAAATAACACGCAAAATAGCCGTAGTTTTAAGGGAAATCAGTTGGGAATTTACAACGAAATCAGCTACCGCTATACGCCCAATAAAAGCCATGATTGGGTTTTTGGAGGGGTGTATCAGAGTGATAATTTTAAAGAAGAAAGTAGCAAATTAGATTACTTTTATCGAAGTTTTGGGGCTTTTATTCAAGACGATTGGAAAATAAATCCGCAATTGAGTTTACAAGCTGGCCTTCGTACCGACTACGTTTGGCGAACTTATCCACTGGTGCGTAGCCGAGGCCAAGGATACGTAATGCCCAGATTATCAGTATTGTATAAACCGTATGATGCTTTCACGGCGAGGCTTAGTGGCAGTACAGGATATAAAAATCCAACGTTTTTTAATGACCAAACCGACCGCCTAGGTTTGTGGG
>JAYWHL010000045.1:0-5020 GCA_043777715.1 Cytophagaceae bacterium
TTTTGAAGTGATGAACTAAAACCCGCTGGGCCTTTCCAACTATAAGATGCTGCCGCAGAAGCATTTAAGAAAATCGTTCCGCCTTCTACCACGGGCGACTGGGTACTGACAGAAACAGGCAACTGTGCATCGATATTTACACTAAAAGTATTTGTAAAAACACAAGCCCCCGAACTTACCGTTAGAGAATAGGCCGACATACTGCTCATGACAGACTGAACCGCAAAACTTGGCGAAGCTCCCGAACTACTAAATATCCCAGCCATAGGATTTGAAATTCTGACGATTGGGGTTTCAAAATAACCACTCACGAGCGTATTGATAATGAGGGTATTGCCTTGGCAAACCGTACCCACATTGCTCCCCGTGGCACTAAGCCCGCCCGAACCACTATTGGCAGGGGCAACGAGCGTGGCCGAAGCAGGCAAACTAACACAGGCATTGAGTGTAAGCAAGATACTAGTATAATTACCTGCCCTAAGCCCTGTAATGGCTAAAATCCCGTTGGCATTACTGGTAAAAGAAGTGGCAACTGCCGTACCACCATCTTTGCGGTAGCTAACACTATAACTGGTATTGATGGCCAAATCCACAAGCGAAATACTGCCATCTGTACTGCTGCAAGTAGTGGGGTTGAGTGTGCTGCTTACTGTAAAAGTTGGGGCGGGGGGGTCGGTAAGGGTGGCTGATGACGAACTTGCAATCGTACAACCATCTTTTGTAATAGCCATTTCGCTGATAGTACCAGCAGAAAACCTATCAAAGAAAAAGGCGTTGTCGGTTAGATTTACATCAACCCCTAAAATGTTTAAAATAAACCCATTCAGATTAGTGTTTTTAAAGCTAAAACGATAGATGCCATTAGCTAAATTGCTTGTGCTAAAATTAATTCTACCATTGTAGGCTTCACAAAAAGTTGGGTTGGTTGTTGTTCCTACTGTAATGGTAGGGTTGCCCCCTGCTTGATATTCATAAGCTCCCATATCAGTTGTTCCTCCATTATAAGGTCTGATATTCCCAATAATATCTAAAACTCCGCCTGTTGTGTTTGTTCCAGCATTGATAGCTGGCGAGCATTGGGCTAATCTTAACCCATCATCTGCCGTCATAAAAACACCATCTGTACCAGCTGGACTAAAGGCGTTGATAAACTTAGGATCTTGGGCATAAATATTACCAATGCTGGTTCCTGTAATGATATTTTTTGAAACTGCGGTATAATTTGCTGATGGCAATTGTAGAAGTGTATGATTAATCGTAATTGTTGGTAAACCCGCCGACCCAGTAGCAATATAAAAATCTGCTCCAGCTGATGTTGTACTATTACCTAGCGTATTTCCCCAAAAAATACAATTGCTCAAAGTTGGGAAACAATAAAAACCACTATACATTCCTGCTCCTAAATAACTAGAAGTGGCGTAGTTTCTTGAAAAAACAACGTTGTTAAGAATGGGTGATGAAAAAACATAATTATACATGCCACTACCTTGATTATTTTCAAAAATAACATTGCTAAGGTTTGGGGATGAATATTCGTTATACATTCCAGCGTTACTGTTGTTTGAGATAACTACATTTTTCAATATCGGAGAGGAATTTTTATTGCAAAAACCTCCCCCACTATTGGAATAATTAGCGGTGTAAATGAGATTTGTTAGTGTAGGAGACGAATATGCGTTGTGCATTCCACCCCCAGCATATTGAGAAATATTTCTGGTTTCAACCACCACATCTGTTGCCCCGTTAAAATAGAGACTATATCCACCAGTTATTGTAAATCCATCTAATATTGTTGTATTATCATCATTTACCGAAAGTACTACATGATAACAATTGTCGCTGTTGGTACCCACTGTACCAATATCGGCACTCAAAATCGTGGTATTGCCAGCTACTCGGTTGCCAATTGTGGTTTCTGTGCCTGCAAAGCCTCCATATAGTTTTACGCCATTTACCAAATGAAAAGTAAAGTCTCGGTTAGTTAATGTACCCCCGCTCGCAGGAACTGCACCAACAGGATAGGCACTGGGTTTATAAGTACCTTTGGCTACCCAAATTTGGTCGCCAGATACAGATACTGCCAATGCACTTTGCAAACTTGGATAGGCATTAGCCCACGAAAGGCCATCATTAGTACCATTTGCCATGGCATTAACATATCGGATAGTCTGAGCATTAGTTACAAAAGCACCGATAATAAAGAAAGTAAACAAGATAAAATTTTTCATGTTCATAAGGGTTTATTAGAAATTGGATAAGATTGAGAAAGGTTGTTACTAGGTTTTTGGGCTTGAATAGCCTAATAAGAAGAAGTGAATCACAAAAAAGATATTTGGATTTTTTAAACAATAATCTCCTTGGATTGATGAATACACCAATCCTAAAATTTGGACACCATCGTAGAGACAAGGCATGCCTTATCTCTACGGCTTTTTTAACGCAAAATAAATACAAGCAAAACCCACCAAAAGCGTAAACGAATAGTCCGCCCAGAAGTAAGTATTGGCTGGAATTTGGCCTATCAATACATCATAAAATCCTTTCAAAACATTGGAAATTAGTATAAAAGCCAAGCCGATTAGTATATTCCGAATGCTATGATTATCACTTGAATTTCTAGAAAGCAGAAGGATAATACTCAACCCAATGTCAGCAATTCCTAAATATTGGATAATTAGAATATGATATTTGTCTGAAGCTATTATTCCAAAGTTTTCTAAAGACCCCGAAGGATTAAAAAGCAACATACCACCCGTTATGAAGCCATAAAGGGCAAGAAAAATTAAAAAATACGATGTTTTCATTTGAATAGTGTTTTATTTAAAAATGAATGATTTTGGATACCACTCTACAAATAAAATGACCTATTATTCCTTTCCTCTAAAATAAAAAGCCCCAATGGCAATTGCCAGCCATATAGCTTCGTCTAAATACATGGTAGAATAGGCTTTTATGCCACGAAAATTCAAATCTACTTGCTGTACGCAGATGGCAAATAGTGTATATAATGCGATAGCCAATAACCATCCTCGGCGAGTTTCTCGATCGGTTGAACGATACGCCACATAGCCCAAATAAGCCATGAGTAATTGATAACCTCCTATGAAATTTACCAATGAATGTTCTTCGGCAACGCTTGGGGCGATACCAAAATAGGCTAATGAATAATCAGGGAAAAAGATAGCGGGCAATGCCAAAATGGTACTATAAGCTGCAACGATGAGGATAAATGTGTTGGTTTTCATTTGTTTTTGGTTTGGAGATTAATTATTGGTTTGGAAAGATATTATTTTAGTATAAATAGTTTTGGGCTACTGGCTTTCTATGCCCTTGCAATTGTGTAACCTCAAAGCCAACTATTAAAGATTTGTAATCGGCTGGTTATAAATCCAAAGCAGTTTGAGGCGTAAAAACGCACTAAAATGATTGTGCATATTTTCTAACAGCATCAAATTCTGGGATTATCTCATTAGGATCAACCTGTTTAATTGTTTGGTAAAAAGCTGATTTTAATGCTTCGTTTTGCTCTGGTTTAGGATATTTTGCCAGTAAGTCTATCACTTGATTGCTAAACGTACTCATTGTATTTTTCCAATGCTGACTTTTACCGTCAGACGTTTTAGCCATTTCTTTAAAATAGAAAAGTTGCATTTGAATAAATCCTACAAAATTTTTGCTTTCACTTGCATTTTTATTTCTTGTTTTCATCCTTACGTAATGATTATACAATTCTTTGAACAATGTCAAAGTTGCTTCATTCTCAGCAATTAGAGATTGTATTTCGATGGTATCGGAGGGGATTTCAATAAGTAATTTCTTAAATTCAATATCCATTAAATGGCCATTCAAAACTGGGAAAGTGTATGTAAATACCTCATCATCAATAAAATTTAGCATCAAATAATTATTCATCATCGTTTTATCACTCATTTCTCCATATTCATCTATCAAGAGAAAAAATAAGTGCTTATCCATTTCTTGAGCCATTGCTATTTCCTTTTTGATGGTTTCTGATAATACTGCTTCAACAGACCACATCACAAGAACAACATCTGACTGCTGAATTCCTTCTTTAATTTTGTCCAAAAGTCTATCTCCCGACTGCATATTATGGGTATCAACCCATACGCTATGCCCGTCTGTTCTAAGTTTAAACTCCAAGCGTTTCATTTGGTCGCAATCTTTGTTTGCCCAAGCATGACTAATAAAAACATTAAGTGCCATTTTATTTAGATTTAGTGTTGAAGGCTATTTGCCTAATAATTTCTTTGTAGCGAATAAGTTGATGATTTACTTTTACCAAATCTTCAAATAGATGTTGGTAGTCAGGAAACTCTCTTTGTAAATCTTGTGGGCTAATATTCTTATTTTTCTCCTTTGCACAGTCATACCATGATATAAATCTAGCCTGCCATTGCGTAAGATGAGGACGCATGGCAAGGTTCAATACGGCAATAGCCACTTCAGATAAGGTAGTTTCATCTGTTTCATTGATAACAAATAAGTTTGAAGCCTTTTGTACTGGAATTTCTTTAATCAACCCACGAGTTATTGTAAAAAACTCGTACCATGACTTATAAACTTCTATTATAAAATCATATTTTTCATCAATCAAAAGCCCAATTTTTCTGGTACTGAGTTCTACATATATTTTATAAGCAATTTGGCGGTCTTCAAAATTAGGTTTTAAGGTTATTTTACTATCGCCAATCCCTATTTCAGCTTGGTCAATTTCAAAATTTAATAATCCTAAATGCTTTCTTCTCAAAAAATATAATCCAGTAAGTATTCCAACTAATACTGCACCCCATTTAAGACTCATCTCAAATGTGAGTTTAAAATCTTTATCAATAGTGAAATGAAAAATATCCATGATGATTATGTGAATTTTGGTAGTGATTTAAAATAACTGAAATTTTTAGATATATAGTTTTAAATTATTGACAATCAGATATTTACATTCATTTTTTCACTAACCAGTTAAAACATAACACTAGTCCCTATTCAACCGCCTACTTAC
>JAYWHL010000046.1:0-5008 GCA_043777715.1 Cytophagaceae bacterium
CCGTATAGCTTTCCTAAATCTGATAGAGCCTATACCGTCAAACTTCGGGTACAGGCCAGTTCCCGTACGCCCATCGACCCTGGCCTAATTGCCAATCAGGTGTGTTATCGAGAGATGGTAGTGATTGTAAGACCCAAATCCAAGCCCTGTGATTGTATCATTAATAACGGCAAAAATACACTCGTGGCCACGGGTAGTATAAGCTATCGAGGACTACAAGGACTTAGTAATCAGCATCAATATTCTGCCGACATCTATTTTGTGAATAAATCAGACTGTATTCTCAAAATAGAGTCTATCACAATAGGCAAAGCGATGGGGTCGGGTGTGAACCCAGACATAAAACTAGCCACGAATGATGGTAGCCGAGAAGCTCGTTTTCAGGGTACACTCACCAGCCCTACCTTGGTCAGTACATTTAAGGAGGGCATGATGCTCGTAAACGTAACGATAAAGTATAATCTCGACGGCAAACCATGCTCCCAAAACTTTGTGATGGCCTTTACAGACAGTAATGGCAAGAAATAAGCAACCAAACTTATAAAATCCCGCATTTTTTTCAAAATTTCTTAAAACATAACCTTCAATTTTAAACAAAAAAACAATGAAAAAACTATTCACGATTACCGTAATGATGATGTTGTCTATGGGTGTTTTTGCCCAAAAAGGGTCAATTACTACACCTAGCTGCAAATGTTCAGACCTTGGCATTGCACTAGTTCTCTTTTATCAAACCCCAGGGAATACTACCTCCGACTATATTTTGGAGGTGAACTATACCCAAAATGGAAAGGCTAAATGCGAACCCGAAATCAAGGGCTTTGTAAAAATTCGTGGAATCAGGGAAACCCTGACAGGCATACAAGAGGACAATTTGGCCATTGCCGATTTGACCAAAGTATCGTCAAGTTTGTTTTCTGTACGATATAGAATAAGACAAAATCAATTAATTTCCCCTTTGCGTTTGGGCCAGCCCCATACTTTTACTTTCTCTCATATTACCTACGGCCTTACGCCATGTCCAATTGTTGGGTATAGGGCTATTTTGGACAAAGAAGCTCCCTTACGGTAAAAACAAAGAAGGCTTCGCTTTGAGCGAAGGTAATATAGGACAGATTCCCTTTACCGTAAAATAAAGAAGGCTTCGCTTTGAGCGAAGCCTTCTTTATACTAAAACTTATTTGAACATCAATGCCCGCCTTTGGTACTACCGCTTACTTCTTGGTCAAAGTCTATGCCTTGTTTGCGTAATACGCCCTGCACGATAATTCCAAAAATAAACAAATAAGCAAAACAAGCCGCCGCCAAAAGGTATGATTGTTGAATACCGAACGAATCGGCAATTTTACCTTGCACTACGGGGATAATGGACCCGCCCAAAATCATCATAATCAAAAAAGCCGCTCCTTGATTAGTGAATTTGCCTAAACCAGCCGTACCCAACGAAAAAATACTTGGCCAAAGTACCGAACAAAACAACCCACCCGAAATCAGAGAAAACAAGGCCACTTTGCCCGTAGTCATTACGCCAATGATAGACATAATTGCCCCTAAAGCCGTGAAAATGAGCAACAAGCGAACGGGTTTTTCTTTACTGGCAAAGTAAGCGATAATCATAACCACAATACAAGCCGAGTAAGGCAAAAGGTCGGTAACATCGCCACTATATAACGAATTGACAATCAGGATAATAGCAAATGCCACAAAAGGCACCACCACAATCAATATTTTTTTGAGCGATTCGCTAGGATTAAAATTACTGATAGACGCCGACCAACGGCCAATCATCATACTTCCCCAAAACAAAGAAACGTATTTTGAAATCTGCGAAGAATCCAAATGTTCGGTTTCCTTTAGATATTCGCCAAGGTTTGAACCAATTGTAACCTCCACGCCCACATAAACAAAGATGGCCGTCATGCCCAAAATAGCCTGCGGATATTGCAAAACCGAAGTAGCGTTCTGGATAGCCCCTGATTTATTAACCAATGAATAAACCATATAGCCTGCCATTAGCACCAACATTAAAACAAAGGTAAACTGAATGGCAAATTCTATCGAAAAAGCCACGGCCACCCCCACACATAAAACTAAAAAAGCCAATGGTAATCCAATTACGGTGTTGCTCACTTGTACGTCTTCATCGTTTTTGATTCTTGGCAATTTAGACAACCAAAAAAACAAAGCCATCAATGCAAAAAGCCCCCCTAGGCACAAATAAGGCACTTTTACGTCTTCTATCATGGCATTTTTGGCAGCATCTTTTGAGATAGAACCAAAAATAGCAAACGAAACCAAGGCTGGGCCAATCGTACCCCCAAGGTTATTTACAGCCCCACCAAGATTGATACGCTGGGCGCCAGTTTCGGGCGGGCCAAGGGCAATCATAAAAGGTTGAGTGGCCGTTTGCTGTAACGAAAACCCAAGCCCTACCGTAAACAAGCCCCCTAATAAAAGATTATAAGAAGCCATTTGGGCGGCAGGATAAAACAAAAGTGTACCCACAGCCGAAATCAAAAGGCCGATGACAATACCGTTTTTGTAACCAATTTTATTGAGAACATCGCCACCCATAATCCTTGAAAAAATAAGATAAAGCACCGAACCAATAAAATAGGCTGCATAAAAAGCAAAATCGACTAATTGGGCTTGGGTTTGGGTAAGCGAAAATTTTTCTTTGAAGAGCGGAATCAAAATACCGTTTGAGGCAGCCACGAAGCTCCAAAAAAACCAAACGGTCATGAGCGTGTAAAGATGAGAACGATTGTTGTTGTTGTCTTGCATAATTTAGTTTAGGTTATTGAGTTAAAATTGAGTTAATATGAATTTATATTTATGGCATAACTTGAAGTCATGCCATGAATAGTGGAATGGTGTATTCATTGTCTGTATGCAACAGACCAAGGTTTGACATTGCAAAAAAATCGTTTTAATCGTAAATCACAATTACTTCCCTGCCCAATAATCTACCACCAAAACTTTATCTAAAAACGGCCCCAAAACCCCTCCAAATGCTTTGTGGGCAGGGTGAGGCAGATAAATGGCACGGTCGGCCTCGGAGGCAAACGATAGTAAATAACAATGCGTAAAGCCTTGGTCATGGGTTTCGGGACTATTGTTCAGACCAAATTCAAAGCCTTTTATTTCTTTGATTTGCTTTGGCAAAGCCCTAAACGCATCTTCCACTTTTTTGATGTCGGCGGGGCTAGTACCGTCTTTAAACTTAAAAAGCACCACATGGCGGAGGGTTTTGGGAGTTTCTTTTTTGGTTTGAGCATTGGCCGAAATACTCAAAAAAATGCAAAAAGCTAAGGCGAAAAATTTCATATAAACAGAGTTAGGGTTAAAGAATGACAGCAATTTAGTACGGTAATCTGTAAGTTTGACAATAATACATTTTTTTTAATGAACACCACTCATGGTTGATTCTTTAGTTGAGTAATTTATTCAAAGAATAGCAAATCAAGGTATTCATTAATTGTTGATTTTGGGCCGAAACCAAGTTATCTAGTTTCAGTTCATACACATATCCCGCCTTCATTTCGGCTAGTTCTATGCTTACTTCCTTGCCATTGGCCGATAAACTAATATTTTTGATGGCTACATCTTGCACATCAAATTGCTTAGAACCATAAGCCTGATGATATTCGTAATAATACCTTTTGAAGTGATAATTACTTAATAATGAGGCTTGTTGGGCATTGAGTGGCATAGAAAACGTAAGTTTAAAACCCGTTTTACTAAGGTTCATGGCCATAATATCCAGTTGCGGTTTGCCCTTCCATACAATACGCTGAATACCCCTTGCCCCTACCCAACCGTGGTCGTTTTGGCCTACCCACAAACTACCGTCTGGAGCAAAAGCCAGGCGATTGTTCCCTATTCTCATTTTATTACCAAAAGCCAAAGGCACACAAGCCCCCTGCATAGCTCCACCAACGTTTTCTAACAATAATCGTATCACATATTTATGATCCATGTCGCCAATCATCATTTGCCCAGCAAACATTCCGAACTTTCCGTTGGTATTGTCTAGCAAAGGTTGCGTAGGCGAATTGGCAAAATAACCATGCGGAAACTGAACGGCTTCATGCGTTCGCATACTATCCAACGTGGCCACGGGTAGCTTGATAGGCACAACCCTAGGAAAATTTTTTTGCCATATCAAACCCGCAGGGTGGCCATAAAACTTACCTTCTTCTACTTGGTATAACTTACTCGTACCCAACCAATCTCCTTGGTTATCAGACACATATAGCTTGTCGTTGGCATCAAAGCCTAGTCCATTCGGCGACCTAAAACCCACTGCAAAGGGGCTAAGTTTGCCGTCTTTGCTTAGTTTCATTACCCAACCTCGATACGGTACACAAGCGTACATTCTCCCTGGGCGAGAGAGCGAATCGTAAGTACCTCTGATTTCTTTTCGGATTCCAGCCCCATTCGATGCCAAATTTAGGGCAATATAAAGATTCCCTTTTTTGTCGGCCACGGGGCCAAAATTAAATTCGTGGTAATTGCCCGATAAACCAAAATCGTCGGTAACGGTCTGATATTCATCGGCTATACCATCGTTATCGGTATCTTTTAGGCGAGTAAGTTCGGGGCGTTGCATTACCAAAATCTCGTGGTTATTAACTACCAACAAACCCAGTGGGTCGTGGAGGCCACTGGCAAAAAGTTTCCAAACTTGTGTTTTGGGATTATAAATCATAACCTCTCCACGATGAAAACAAGCCACAAACCTACCGTCTGGTAAAAATCCAATTGCCCCAGTTTCGGCCACTAGGCCATCGGGTAGCGTAATGTTTTGGACTTCGTAATAATCGGCGGCAGAATCGGGCAGAAAGAACCCTTTGGCAAAAAGATTTTGGCTAAAAACCAATAAAATAACAATGAGAATATATTTGGTCATCTTGTGGAAATGGACTTGATTTTTACGAAAAGAATGTTGAAAATCCGTAAAATAATACAAAATATAACAACAAAGTAGCTAATACTAATCCATACC
>JAYWHL010000047.1:0-4961 GCA_043777715.1 Cytophagaceae bacterium
CAGTGGCAACCGCATTAATTTTATCAAAAAACTCGACAGAATACTCAAATTAATGCGGGTGCTGATGTGTAGCAATATCCAACTCCTGATAAAATCGACGCCCAAACGCCCCAGCATGAGCATCAACTGGCCAGCCAACACCATATAAATAAAAGAAAGGTTGCGGGTATTGACCCCCACATCTACCACCGACTGTGTAAGAAACGGAAACACCAAGCCCAGCCCACTGCCCACCAACATTCCCAAAAACAATTGGATAATTAATGGCCGAAACCTAAACAAATAACCCAATAACGAGCCTAAGCCCAGAACTTTGGTGGTGTCGCCCGTGGCTTCATAAAATTTGGGCGTAGGCTCTAGCAACAAAGCCACGCCCTCGGCACTGCCCTGCAACCAATGGCTACAAAACTCCTCGGCCGTATAACTAACAAGCCCCTTGGCAGGGTCGGCAATATGAAAAATGCTACGCCCAAGCCCTCCTGCCCCCAAAGGGGGAGTTTTAGAATCAAAGACAGTATTTAAAGTTCCCCCTTCGGGGGCGGAGGGGGCTGGATTTCTCCATTCTAACCCCTCCTCAAAATACGGATTTTTGCCACCTTTTATGTCCAGCCCCCCTTCAGGAACGCCGTATCGCCCCGAAGGGGGAGTTTTAGAACCTGCTTTTTCGGCATTATTTCCTTCATTTTCTATTGTAGATACTTCCGAAGCGGGTTTACGCCTAAAAAAGTGCCTCAAAATTCCCCCTCTGGGGGCTAGGGGGCTTGATTTGACCAACACCACAAAATGGTTTTGGTCCCAGTGCAAAATACAAGGCAAGGGGGCATCTGTCAAGAGTTTTTGGAGGGATACTTTTACGCCCACCGTGCGAAAGCCTATTTTTTCGGCGGCTTGGCTAATGCCCAATAGGCTTACGCCCTCTTTGGCTATTTCGGCCAGTTCTCGTAGGTTTTGTGCCGAATACCCCCGCCCATAATGCTTGGCCACCATACGTAGGCAGGTGGGGCCACAGTCCATTTGGTCTAATTGGCGGTAGAGGGGGAATTTGCGGAGCATAGGTGGGTGGTAAACCTTTTGATTAATATTATATGTCCAGTTTTCTACTTCATTAAACTAGGCGGTGGTGGTGGTGGCATACTACCCATATTCATTATTCTTTTTGCTATTAGCATTTTCTCCGAATTATTAATAATCTCCGAAGCCCCATTCTTATCTTTGCCCAAGTGAGTAACTATGTTTTTACCATCAGTAGTTACATTTTGTACCAATCCATTTCTATCAATAATGATATGTGTTGGGTAAGCATAAACACCTAAATCATCAGAAAAAAAGCTGTTTGGAACAGAAGCAATGCTGTAATCGAAGGTCTTTCTAGTAAGAAATTTCTTTAAATCATCTGCCGAATCATAAGCTAAACTTAGAAAAACAATATCATCTTTATTTTCAAATTTTTTAACCAACTTATTTAGCATAGGCATTTCTTTTATACAATTGGTACAACCTATAAACCAGCATTTTACAACCACTAGTTTACCTTTAGTATTTTCAGTATTATAGACACGTCCATTCAAATCTGTAAAATTAAACTTAGGAAGGGGTTTGCCCTCCATTTCCCAAAAGTGTAGCTGCGTAACTGCTTCGGTTTTAACGAGGCTACTCAATTCTTTATTCTTAGTATCTGGATTGTTCAATTTAAGAAGCTGATACGACAGTGTAGAATCTTCTGTGCTAACTTTTATAGGCACAAAATTTCCTGTGGTTAATTCCTTTAAGAATTCTTGTTTAGAAATTTTATTTTTTGAAGCGTCAAGGGCAGTGTAGTTTGTTGACCAAAAAATGAAATCTCTTTCATAATCTCCCCAAAATACAGATTGTTTATCTTTATCTAAAGGGTTCAATACCAACTTATTAGATTTTATGATAGGTAAGCCGTTGTTTATGGACTTACTACACGAAAGACAAAAAATACTGAGAATTAATAATGAGCATAATAATTTTTTCATAATTTATATTTGTTAATAGATGATAGCTATTCAAGAGGGAGTTGAAAACTTCTCCTTCTTGAATAGCTAAATTAAATAATTACAGCTAAAAAATTAGCATGCAACGGCCACAACTGCATAACCATTTGCAGAAGTTACGCAGCCAGTACTTGATGCCCCAATTACACAAGCGCTACAATTTGAAGTGTCAAATTTATAACAACACATGTAACCACCACCAGCAATCCCCTCATCATCTCCACTTCCAACACCTCCCACAATAGACTTCATTTCAGAGCGGCTTAACGCTCCAGTCATGTTTGATAAACTCATTTTAAAAGTATTCATTTTTATAAAAAATTTAGATTGTTGCTTACTCTTTCAAAGGTTTTCAGCGTTCCCTTTTTCCTTGCAAGAAATCTTTATAACAGGTGTGTTAATTCTTCGGTCTTGTAGTCCTCAGGCAAACGATAGCCATTTACAAATATAGTTGGGGTATGTGTTATGCCTGCATTAATGCACCATTGCCCCATTTGGTCAAGTTTTGGCCCTTGTGTTTCTATGTCAGTAATTGGGTATTTATTTGCAAAAAGAGTATAGTTTTTTTCAACATTAAAATACCAATCGTCTAGGGCTGTTAAAATACCGCTGCTATTTTTTTGTGTTGCTATGGCCATGAGGTGCTTTACAACACTTGCAGCTTTGTGTTCGTTGTTTTGGCCAATATAAATTATTTTTAGTCGAATGTTTTGGTTGTTTTCTAAAACAACCTTTATGTGTTTATGAGACTTTTCGCAAGGCCCACAAAAAGGATTACACACTTTAACAATGATATTTTGGGCGTTTGGGTTGCCTATGTCAATGCCTAAATGTTGCCAACCCTCCGTTATTGGGTCTTGCTGTTCTAATAAATCCTTAAATATTCTTGGGTTGTACTGCAAGCGTTTGTAGGCTGATAAATATAAATCGTGATTTTTGTATTTGACAAACACAGGCTTTAGGCTATACCAAACAACCACTGGAAGTAGGACACAAAACACTACTGTATAATATGAAAATGGCATTAGGGTGGTTAATATTGGGTTTGGCCAAACTAAACCTAGACTCCACAAAAATTCAAGAAATAGGGCAAACTGAACGGTTAAACACAACAAACACCATTGTTTGATAATCCGCCACTGATAATAAATACTGAAAAATATATAGGGTACGGCACAAATATTGGCAATGGCTATCCATGAGGCTTTTGTTTGAAAAGCTAAATTGGGTAGTAGCAAACCTATTGTAGTAGCAGTAAAATAAAAAAAACCAATTTCACCCCAACTAATCCCCGCTATTTTGGCAGCACTACTATTCAAAATGGCGTCACAGTTGGTTTTACTGCCCATGCCACACAAGTTTTTGATAAAAACGTTTTCCTTGTCTATCTCGTGCAACAGCAATAAACTTGTAGTAGCAATGCCTATTATTTTTAAGAAAAGAATACAGTTATACGCCACAAAATTGATATTCGAAAAGTTGGCCATGACCATAAGCAGACCAACGGCTAGGGCAGTTGCTATCAAAATTTTGTTTTTGTTTTGAACGCTTTTTTCCGCTTTTATTTTGTTTTCATAATCCATCTCTCCGCTTTGTTCGCCAATTTCGGCAAACCACACTATGCCTTTGTAATGTTTTTCAAAGGCTTCTTTCGAGATACTATTTTGTTTATTTTTGTGGATATAATCTATTTTTTGTGCTGTCAATTTGGTTATCAATACAAAATCAAGACCAAAAATAGGGATATTCAAGAAAGCAATAAAGGGTACATCTAAATTGAGTTCAAATAGTTTTTCAGCAGATAACCTATAAGCACTATTTGGAATTTTAAACTTATCGAAGGTATCGCTTAGGGCAAGTAAACTTGGATAATGGGGGTTTTCAACAAGTGCTTTTTTTAGACTGGTCTTTGTAATTTTGGTTTGTAAAATTTCCGCATAATTGCTAACAACAAACGGAAGAGCAGTATTAAAGGTATAGGCCATTGCATTTTAGTAGTTTTGGTAATTAAACTTAATTCTAATTTTCAATTGCTAGGAGTACAGGAATAATCAATAAGCGTGGCGGCATAGGATTAAGTTTTTACGGGTTTTGAATTAATTTTTTTTGGTAACAGAGGTATATGTTTTGCTTGGGTCAAAGTTGATGCTATTTTTAACAAAAGTGTTATTTGTTTTTTCGATAATTTTATAAAAAAATACGATATTTTCGTTATAATTGCCTAGTTATCAAAAAAACAGACACAATCCGCATGGAAACACACCACAAAATGAAACAAATCAGAAAAGATGCAGGCTATTCTCAAGAAGAAATGGCCGATTTATTGAAAATGAGCCAGTCGGCATATAGTCATTTAGAGAGTGGGCATCGGAGCGTCAAGTTGAGTGAAATTTCTAAAATCGCAAAAGTGTTGAAAAAAACAGAAGAAGAAATAATGAGCCAATTGAGTGGTTGTGTGGTTAGCACTATCAATAACGATTCTGCCCAACATAACGTAGGAATCAATATTTCAAATAACGAATTAATCCATGAGCTACTTTCTGAAAAAGACAAAACCATTGCTGCCCAACAAGTTACTATCACCGCCCAATCGGACACTATAGCCATACAAAAAACTCAAATAGAAACCCTCCAAGCCCAGCTAAAACGGTTGGAACGCTAGATTTGAGCTTTCAAAGCCCCACGATATAAACCTTCTTTTATTCCATCAAGAATCAAGTTTTGAAATTTTGTGTAATCTCTTTCAATTTCTTCTTTCGGAAAATATACAGCCACTTCGTCAATAGCCTTTTGTATGGTTTTTTTCTCTAAAAAAGCATCGTACTGCTCCTGTGGCTGGTGTCCCCACCAGTCCACCTTTGCGAAAGCAATGTATTTATTTAAATTATTGATATATAGATAGTTACATTCGATGTGTTGCCCCCGCTTGGGTATTTGGTCGGG